>CAKQBM010000140.1 GCA_934216185.1 uncultured Streptococcus sp.
GAAAAAGGTGTCAATAACGATACTGTCCTTGAAGCCCTTGATTTTGCAGCAGCTATGTTGCAAGAATTGGCAAATGGAACAGTGCTTGCAGGCCGTGTTCAAGCAGGTTCAGTTGACACAGAGCCAGTTCAAGTTTCTACAAGCCTTGACTATGTAAATGTTCGTCTTGGTACTGAATTGACATTTGCAGATATTGAAGATGTCTTTGCCAAACTTGGCTTTGGTCTTTCAGGTGATGCTGAAAAATTCACAGTATCTGTACCACGTCGCCGTTGGGACATTGCAATCCAAGCCGACTTGGTCGAAGAAATTGCCCGTATCTATGGTTATGAAAAATTGCCTACGACACTTCCAGAAGCAGCAGGAACAGCCGGTGAATTGACTGAAACACAAGCACTTCGCCGTAAGATTCGTACCATTGCTGAAGGGGCTGGTTTGACAGAGATTATCTCATATGCTTTGACAACACCTGAAAAAGCTGTTGAATTTGCAGTGACACCAAGTAACTTGACTGAGTTGATGTGGCCAATGACTGTTGATCGCTCAGCTCTCCGTCAAAACATGGTTTCTGGTATGCTTGATACCGTTGCTTACAATGTTAACCGTAAGAATAGCAACGTAGCTATCTACGAAATCGGTAAAGTCTTTGAGCAAAAAGGTAATCCGAAAGAAGATTTACCAAATGAAATCAATACCTTCGCCTTTGCCATTTCTGGTCTTGTTGCGGAAAAAGATTTCCAAACCAAAGCAACGCCAGTTGATTTCTTTTATGCCAAAGGTATCGTGGAAGCTCTCTTCGATAAGCTTGACCTTACTGTTGACTATGTAGCGACAAAAGACCTAGCAAGTATGCACCCAGGACGCACAGCGACTATTGTACTTGATGGTCAAACTATTGGTTTCCTTGGTCAAGTACACCCTCAAACCGCTAAGAACTACGGTATTCCAGAAACTTATGTAGCTGAAATTAATCTTAACGCTGTAGAAGCTGCCTTGCAACCAGATCAACCATTTGTTGAAATCACAAAATTCCCTGCAGTATCACGTGATATCGCCCTTCTTCTTAAGGCTGACATCACCCATCAAGAAGTTCTTGATGCTATTAACTCTGCTGGAGTGAAACGCTTGGTTGCCGTTAAACTCTTTGACGTTTATGCAGGTGAAAAACTTGGTGCAGGAATGAAATCAATGGCCTATAGCCTTACCTTCCAAAATCCAAATGACAACCTCACTGACGAAGAAGTTGCCAAGTACATGGAAAAAATTACTAAAGCTCTCACTGAAAAAGTTAAAGCAGAAGTACGTTAATAGTTAAAAAATCCATCTGAGAAGATGGATTTTTAAGACATCATATTTAAATCTTGATTGGAGAGAGTAAAGATGGGCAATGATGGAGAAGTTTACAATCAATTTAAGTATTTATTGAAGCGATTTGTACAACAAGCTGAAGCGAATATTATAAATAATAATAGAAGTACTGAACTTGGATTGGAAGGATTCGAAAAGAATCAGTACAAAAAAATACATAATTACACATCAATTTCAATAAGTAATATTGAATATCAAGTTCATCTATTTAATAGCGGTTCATATGGTCCGAAAAATGGTAATGGTTTAACAACACTTCCTTACATAGACTACAATATTGGTCCTAGTTTGTGGGGAAATATACGAGCAACATTTGAAAATTATAAAATAAAATCTTTACATATCTTCAGATGGAATCAGAAAACTAATAAAGATATTGAAGAAGTATTGCAATGTGACTTGGGTTCTTTGGATCTTTTTTCTGAAGGTGTGCCGAGTGATAATCTAGTATCTTTTTATGATACTTATTTGTCCATAAGAGAGGAAGGAGAAAACAAGATGTTTTTTTCACGAGTAGAAAAATATACGAACAGTTTAAAGAACTCAAAAAATCTTATTTTCCGAGGTGCACCCGGTACAGGAAAAACGTTTTTGGCTCGCCAGATTGCAGCAAAGATGATTGGATGTAGCGTCAATGAATTAGACAAGTCTGAACAATTTGGTTTCGTCCAGTTTCATCCTAATTATGATTACTCAGATTTTGTTGAGGGCTTGAGACCTGTCAATCGTGAGGGTGAGATTGGATTTGAGCGACGAAATGGTATCTTTATGGATTTTTGCGGTAAAGCCAAAAGAAGCAATCAAACTGGTGGTCAGGATAATTTTGATGAGTGTTGGGATAAGTTAGTTCTTAACATAAATGAGAAAGGACAAACGTATAAATTTCCTAGAAGTAAGGCTACAGTAACAATAAATAGTATGGGTAATATTAGATTCGATACTCCTGTTGCTACAAAGGAAAAAGTTGCGCTGTTGTATAGAAATAAAGATACCGGATTAAAATATGAGACTTATCAAAAAATAGTCTTAGATCATTTGAAAGAAGATTATGGGCTATTAGATTATGTAGAACCTCAGGAAAGTAAATCTGCTAAACCTTATGTTTTCATTATTGATGAAATCAACCGAGGTGATATGTCCAAAATCTTTGGTGAGCTTTTCTTTTCCATTGATCCAGGGTATAGAGGGGTTGAAGGTTCCGTAACGACACAGTTCGCTAATCTTTACGATGGTACCGATGGTAAGAATCCTGGTGATAAGTTCTATATACCCGAAAATGTTTACATTATTGGTACTATGAATGATATTGATCGTTCAGTCGACAGTTTTGAATTTGCAATGCGTCGACGATTCAGATTTATTGAAATTACTGCTGAAGAATCTCTAATGATGTTAGACAGTGTTATCGATGAAAATCAATTAGATAAGGTTAAAGGTAAATTACGCAATCTGAATAATGAAATAGATAAAATTGAAGGTCTTAATTCGAACTATCATATTGGAGCAAGCTATTTCTTAAAACTACCAGAACTTGGTTATAATTATGACTTATTATGGAACGATTATCTTCTCCCATTATTTGTTGAATATCTTCGAGTTTCATATAATAGTTTTGAACAATTGGAAGAACTAAAGAAAGTCTACGATAGAATTGAAGAAAGTAAATGATTGAAAATATTACTGATAATAAATGGGGTATTTCTAAAGAAGCTTTCATTTCCAAATACCCGCTTATCTCTGATGTTATATTAGATAGAACTTTAAATTATTTAGCAAAAAAATCAAATATTATATTGTTTCCAGAGACGATTGCTGAATCAGAAGATTTGGAAGAAGATAGTAAAATCATAGAGACATATAATAGCGAGCTAAAGACTGGTAATATTGTTGGTTTTATTGGTAAAGGAAATGAACAACTAATTGTTCGTTCACGTTTTTCTAAAGGAGATGATGATTATTTTCTTTACTATATGTTGAAGAAGGTATTAAATATAAATCTAGCAAATTTACCAATTGGTATATCCTTTGAGGACCAGATATACAAACTTCTTTGCTATGTGTTTCCGCATTTCTTAAAAAATGCCTTAAAAAAGGGATTGTATAGAGAATATCGACGCTTTAATTATAATGATAATTGCGTTAGAGGAAGTATTGATGTTAGTCGTCATATAAGAAATAACGTCCCTTTTTTAGGTCAAATTGCTTACTCTACACGCGAATTAACCACTGATAATCGGGTTATTCATTTAATTAGACACACCATTGACTTTTTAAGCCAGTCTGAAACTAGTAAACATGTTTTATATGTTGATAGAGAAACCAGAAATTTTGTAGATAAGATTATTGAGAATACTACCAACGTTCAATTTGTTGATAGATTTAGGATTATTCAAGAGAATCGCAACAATCCAGTGAGACATCCTTACTATCATGAGTATTTATCGTTACAAAAGCTTTGTTTAATGATTCTTGAAGGTAAGAAACATGGATTTGATATTGAGGGGGAGCAAATGTATGGTATATTATTTGATGTCTCTTGGCTATGGGAAGAATATTTAAATTGTTTATTAGAAGGATTATTTATTCATCCCGAAAATAAAAAGCGTAAACAAGGGATTAGTTTGTTTAAGGATAAACAACGAACAGTCTTTCCAGATTTCTATAACGTCAATAAGAAAATAGTTTTGGATGCTAAATATAAGAACTTGATTGGAAAGTCCATTGTACGAGAAGACTTGTATCAAATTATTTCTTACCTTCATGTGTTAGAATTTGAAACTGCTGGTGTCGTTTCTCCTAGTAAGGAGGAGAGGGGGAGAATTTTTATTGGGAATTTAGCTGGTTTTGGAGGCGAAATTTTCAAATTTCCTTTCTATATACCTCAGAATTGCAAAAGTTTTGAAGAATTTGAAGAGAAGATAGAGTTGGTGGAGAGTCAATTTATTAGTGAAATGACTAGTTCTTAGAAAAATAAATAAAGAATAGTGTTATTTTTGGTACGCACTTGACAAATATGTAAATTCTCTGCATAATAAAAGAAAAAAACTTGAAAAGAGGGTAGCCATGCAAATTATTAA
>CAKQBM010000141.1 GCA_934216185.1 uncultured Streptococcus sp.
AAAAACACATGTCTAAAATTATCGGTATTGACTTAGGTACAACAAACTCAGCAGTAGCAGTTCTTGAAGGAACTGAAAGCAAGATCATCGCAAACCCAGAAGGAAACCGCACAACTCCATCTGTAGTCTCATTCAAAAACGGAGAAATCATCGTTGGTGATGCTGCAAAACGTCAAGCAGTTACAAACCCAGATACAGTCATCTCTATCAAATCTAAAATGGGAACTTCTGAAAAAGTTTCTGCTAACGGCAAAGAATACACTCCACAAGAAATCTCAGCTATGATTCTTCAATACTTGAAAGGCTACGCTGAAGACTACCTTGGTGAAAAAGTAACGAAAGCAGTTATTACAGTTCCAGCTTACTTCAACGATGCTCAACGTCAAGCAACAAAAGACGCTGGTAAAATCGCTGGTCTTGAAGTAGAACGTATTGTCAACGAACCAACAGCAGCAGCTCTTGCTTACGGTTTGGACAAGACTGACAAAGAAGAAAAAATCTTGGTATTTGACCTTGGTGGTGGTACATTCGACGTCTCTATCCTTGAATTGGGTGACGGTGTCTTCGACGTATTGTCAACTGCAGGGGACAACAAACTTGGTGGTGACGACTTTGACCAAAAAATCATCGACCACTTGGTAGCCGAATTCAAGAAAGAAAACGGTATTGACTTGTCTACTGACAAGATGGCAATGCAACGTTTGAAAGATGCAGCTGAAAAAGCTAAGAAAGACCTTTCTGGTGTAACTTCAACACAAATCAGTTTGCCATTTATCACTGCAGGTGAGGCTGGACCTCTTCACTTGGAAATGGCCTTGACTCGTGCTAAATTTGACGATTTGACTCGTGACCTTGTTGAACGTACGAAAACTCCAGTTCGTCAAGCCCTTTCAGATGCAGGTTTGAGCTTGTCAGATATCGACGAAGTGATTCTTGTTGGTGGTTCAACTCGTATCCCAGCTGTTGTAGAAGCTGTTAAGGCTGAAACTGGTAAAGAACCAAACAAATCAGTAAACCCAGATGAAGTAGTTGCTATGGGTGCTGCCATCCAAGGTGGTGTCATCACTGGTGATGTCAAAGATGTTGTCCTTCTTGACGTAACACCATTGTCACTTGGTATTGAAACAATGGGTGGTGTCTTCACAAAACTCATCGACCGCAATACAACTATTCCAACCTCTAAATCACAAGTCTTCTCAACAGCAGCAGACAACCAACCAGCCGTTGATATCCACGTTCTTCAAGGTGAACGCCCAATGGCAGCAGATAACAAGACTCTTGGACGTTTCCAATTGACAGATATCCCAGCTGCACCTCGTGGAATTCCTCAAATCGAAGTAACATTTGACATTGATAAGAACGGTATCGTATCTGTTAAAGCCAAAGACCTTGGAACTCAAAAAGAACAAACTATTGTCATCCAATCTAACTCAGGTTTGACTGACGAAGAAATCGACCGCATGATGAAAGATGCAGAAGCTAACGCTGAAGCAGATAAGAAACGTAAAGAAGAAGTTGACCTTCGTAACGAAGTAGACCAAGCTATCTTTGCTACTGAAAAGACAATCAAGGAAACTGAAGGCAAAGGATTCGACGCAGAACGTGACGCTGCCCAAGCTGCCCTTGATGACCTTAAGAAAGCTCAAGAAGACAACAACTTGGACGACATGAAAGCAAAACTTGAAGCGTTGAACGAAAAAGCTCAAGGCCTTGCTGTTAAACTCTACGAACAAGCCGCAGCAGCGCAACAAGCTCAAGCAGGAGCAGAAGGCGCACAAGCAACAGGAAACGCAGGCGATGACGTCGTAGACGGAGAGTTTACGGAAAAATAAAATAGTCCAGTGGACTATTTTATCCCGAGCTTGAAAATCAGGAGAGCGAGGTAGGTAAGAATGACTAATCACTAAAGTGATTGTCATTCTACGGCAATCGCTATGGCGACTTGCCTAAACGCCTTACTAGTTCAAAAACAAAGTATAATCGACTTTATTTTCGAGCGTCGTAATGATAGGAAGAAATCCAGAGGTTGCAACCCAGCCTCTGTTTTTCGATAAGATAGAGGATGTTGCGTATGAAAAAAGTACTTTGTGTCATTTATCCTAATTTTTCTCTTTATGAGATAACCACTTTAACAAGTACTTTAGCTCTGTCTTTTGATATCACGATTGATTATGTCGCTTCTGAGAATTCGATGGTGGTCTCTGAGGATGGTTTGCCCTGTCAAACGACGAAAACATTGGATCAGATCCGTATAGAAGATTATTCTTGTGTGATTTTGCCAGGAATGGTAAATATAGGTCCTGCTCTACAAGATGAGAAATTGATTTCGTTTTTGAAAGGTCTCGATGAGCAAGATGTCTTAATTGTAGCTATTTCTTCAGCGCCTCTTTTATTGGCGAAAGCAGGTTTATTGAACGATACGAAATTTACAGGTGGGATTTGGCAAAACTTCTTTGACTATTTTGAATTTCTTCCACGTGAGAATTTCCAACCCAAACTGGTTGTGCAAGATAAAAATATCATTACGGCTATAGGCTTTGCGCATCAAGAGTTTGCAAGAAAAGTGATTCTTAGTCTAGGTTTGGCAGAAAATACTGACAACTATTATAAAGAACAGAACGAATATTCAGAAGAGGACTTGATATTTACTCTATCAGATGAAGAGTTTAATCAAGTAAAGCAGAGTATAGAAAACAGCCTCTAAAGATTTACATGAAAATTATAGAAAGGAACAAATGTGTTCGCAACTGAACACGGGTTCCCAAATTTCTTACTCAATATAACAGAAAGGAATTGAACCCGACCTAAGTCGAGGTTTGATTCAGAACATCAATAGAAAGGAACAAAGGTGTTCAGGGAATTGAACACGGGCTACGGACTGTGCCAAAAAGATAGTTTTTTCTAGGACGCAAGCGTCCGTCGTCAAAACCCCTATTTTGGCTGTGTCCGTTTGACGCCCTTTGTATCTTGAATTATGAACAATACTGAATTTTATGATCGTTTGGGGGTGTCAAAAAACGCTTCGGCAGACGAGATCAAAAAGGCTTATCGTAAGCTTTCCAAAAAATATCACCCAGATATCAACAAGGAGCCTGGTGCTGAGGAAAAGTACAAGGAAGTTCAAGAAGCCTATGAGACTTTGAGTGACGACCAAAAACGGGCTGCCTATGACCAATATGGTGCGGCTGGTGCCAATGGTGGTTTTGGAGGCTTCGGTGGTGGAGCTGGCGGTTTCAACGGGGCAGGAGGATTCGGTGGCTTTGAAGATATCTTCTCAAGTTTCTTCGGCGGAGGCGGTGCTTCACGCAATCCAAATGCTCCTCGTCAGGGGGATGACCTCCAATATCGTGTGAACTTGACCTTTGAAGAAGCTATTTTTGGAGCTGAAAAAGAAGTTAAGTACAATCGTGAAGCAAGCTGTAGTACATGTAATGGCTCTGGTGCTAAGCCAGGAACAAGTCCAGTCACTTGTGGACGCTGTCATGGTGCTGGTGTCATTAACGTCGATACGCAGACTCCTCTTGGTATGATGCGTCGCCAAGTAACCTGTGATGTCTGTCACGGTCGCGGAAAAGAAATCAAAGATCCATGTACAATTTGTCACGGAACAGGTCATGAAAAACAAGCCCATAGTGTACATGTAAAAATCCCTGCTGGTGTGGAAACAGGTCAACAAATTCGCCTAGCAGGTCAAGGTGAAGCAGGATTTAACGGTGGACCTTATGGTGACTTGTATGTAGTGGTTTCTGTGGAAGCCAGCGACAAATTTGAACGTGAAGGAACCACTATCTTCTACAATCTCAACCTCAATTTTGTTCAAGCAGCTCTTGGTGACACAGTAGATATCCCAACTGTTCATGGTGATGTTGAATTGGTTATCCCAGAGGGAACTCAGACTGGTAAGAAATTCCGCCTACGTGGCAAGGGAGCTCCGAGCCTTCGTGGTGGTGCAGTTGGTGACCAATACGTTACCGTTAATGTCGTAACACCGACAGGTTTGAACGACCGCCAAAAAGCAGCGCTTAAAGAATTCGCAGCAGCAGGTGATTTAAAAGTCAATCCAAAGAAAAAAGGCTTCTTTGACCATATTAAAGATGCCTTTGAAGGAGAATAAAAGTAAAAAGAGCCGTTGGGCTCTTTTTGTTTATAAATTTTTTAAGACTTTCCTTAAGTAATGACGGACGGTAGCGACCTTCTTCGAAGTTCCATACCTAAACTTCGAGCCTAGGTCTCAAAGTTTCCGAACACCTGAAACCAAGCTGTTTCAGGTGTTTTCATGTACGACGGGCATGTCGTATATCTGAGGTGTAAGTCCTCCGTGGGCACCTGCTACCGGTGAACCCAATAGCGATTCC
>CAKQBM010000142.1 GCA_934216185.1 uncultured Streptococcus sp.
GCCATAGCACTGGAAATGCTGAGAGGAAAGGCATACATGAGGTTTGAGAAGTTCATGGCTGCCTGGTGACTGGCAATGACTAAAGATGGATACTTGGCCATAATCAGACCAACACCTGAGAAGATGGCAACCTCTGCAAAAACCGTTCCACCAATGGGGAGACCTAGTTTCAGTGCGTCAAGCAGAGCTGTTTTATCAAGAGGTTGAATCTTTTCGATGTGGTAGGGTTTAACCTTCTGATGCTTTTTGATAACTACAATGGAAATGAGGAGAAGAGCCCAGTAAGCTAATGAAGTTCCCAAACCTGCTCCAGCTCCTCCCAACTCTGGTAGACCAGCAATGCCATAGATGAGGAGGAAATTGAAGAAACCATTTAGTGGTAGAAGCAAAAGCATAAGGTACATGGACAGGCGCGTGAGGCCAAGTGCATCAAGGAAGGAACGAACCACGCTAAAGAGTAGAAGGGGAATAATCCCAAGACTCAGAAAGCGTAGATAACCAAGGGCGACCTTTCTGACCAAAGGCTCCAGACCTAGATGATTCAAAACCAGGGGTGCCCCTAGAAAAACAAGGGCAAAGAGGATCAGTGATAGACCCAAAGCCATATAAAGAAATTGATAGAAATCAGGTGCCACTCGGTCCTTGCGACCTGCCCCTAGATGGTGTCCGATAATCGGAACTAGGGCAGAGACGATACCTGTTAAGAAGGTGAAAAAAGGACTCCATAAACTCGTTGCCATGGCTACACCTGCTAAGTGTAGGGCATCGTATTGACCAGTCATGGTAGTGTCCACAAAGGCTGCCGAGAAGTTGGCAAACTGATAAATCAGTATGGGCACAAAAATCTTGAAGAAAACAAGAAATCGCTCACGGAGAGAATGTGTTTCGTGCATTCTGTTTTCCTTTCTAAATTAATTTTTCGAACATTTATATTTTCATTGTACAACTGTTATCCAATAAAGTCTATAATTGACGGAAAGTTTGGTCCCATTCTCTCAAATTATCGTCATCTCCCATAAAAGCCAAGTAGTGGAGAACCTCTTTATGTATAGTCTTTCCCATGTTCTTATCGATAAATTTATAAAGGAATGCGGCTTCTAGTTCTTTAAGATAGAGTTTTTGTAACATGAAATAATCTGGTAATTGAATAGTTTTTAGTTCGTTTAGATAGTAATTACTATCTTCTTGATTTCCGTAAAGAATGATTTGGGAAATACAGCGACTAATAACATCTAAAGTGATTCTATCTAAATTATTTCTCGGATTTTTACCGAGAATTGAGAGGAGTTCTTTAATGTAGATTTTTAGTGCATCTTCTGTGAAGATATCCTTTACCATATCCAGTAAATCAATATCCAGAAGTGTCCAAATATCAATCGAAAAGAAATAGTTTTGGAGTTCTGTAGCAATATCTTGGTTAACTGAGTGGTTTTGAAGTTTTGAAACCTGACAGGTAATACAAAGACTAATCAGATAATCACTATAATTAGTTTCTCCTAAAATGCGAAACTTTTCTGTGACTTGCTCTAGTGCTTCAAAATCTAAATTATTTGAGGCTTGATTGTATAGATTAGCAAGTTTTATGTAGGTTTCATCCACAAGATATTCTTGTCCAAAAAATTCATTATATTCGACTCTCAAGTGTTTTAAAAGTTTGAAAAGAGTCTCATTTGAGAGCGATGTTTTGTTATTTTCAAAGTCTGAAATACTCGCTACAGATCCAGCCACTTGAGCGAGTCTCTGAATAGTATATTTTCTCTGTTTTCGAATCTGCTTAAATTTTTGGCCTAGTTCCATATAAAACTTCCTTATCGGATTTCCGAAATTTCAATAGTTTAGTAGCATTAATAAACTAAAATAATATTATCAAATTGAAGGAGGTAAAAGCAATGATTATTGAAAAAAATAAATCAGTTGCTGTGTCACGATGATGCTTAAATTTATTAAGCTACTTCCTAAAAAGGACATTGTACTTTATATCATTTTCGCACTTCTTTATTCCTGTCAAGGCATTGTTATACCTATAATTATCCAGATGGCAGGTCATTTAGATAGCTGTAATAGTCGAGAATTAATAGTTTTTACAATTTTTAGTTTCTCTCTTTGGGTGGCTGTGTACGCTTTTATGTATATAGAGAATATTCTGCTTCGTTCTATTATTAGGGTGTTTAATGTAAGACTATCAGAAAAAATTTTAAAGAATCATGCTGTCTTTCCTAAAAACATCTCCGATTCAGAACTGTGCTCACTCTTGACACAAGATCTTGGAATTGTAGACCAGGAGTTCCTTCAATCTTTTCTTATCTCGCCTGTGTGGGGCGCCTCTATTCTAGTATCTGTTATTTATTTGCTCAAACAAAATATTATTGTGGGTAGTCTTTTTACAATAGGTGCTTTTCTGATGATTTTGCCTCAGTTTATATTTAAGAGAAAATTAAAAGAGTCAGGAGAATTACTAAGTAGTTCAAAAGAGAAGAATTTAAGGGCTATCACAGACTTTGGTAAAGGGATTGAAACGATTATTTGCAACCAAGCAGAAAAAGAGAATGTAAAGCAAACTCTCATAACCCTTAGTGAAATGGAGACGACACAATTTAAGTATTATACACTCCAGAATTTAGTTATGTTTTGGACAGGACCTCTGAAAGCTGTCGGCTTGATTGGACCATTTGTGATTGGTCTTGTCATGAAACAAAATTCAATTACTACACTTATTGCTATGATGTCTGCTTCAACATATCTTATTAACCCTTTACAACAAATTCTGGAAGCTATTGCAAGTATTCAATCAAGTCAGGTGATAAAAGATAAATTAATGACATTTGGAAGTGAGGCAGAAATTCCTTCAAAAGGTAACCGCATACATACTTTAGAAGAAATTCAGTTAAAAAACATCACTAAATCTTATGATAATCAAGAGATTTTTCGAGATGTTACGGTTACCTTTTCAATGTCTCAGCATAACCTTATAGTTGGTGATAGTGGTATTGGAAAAACAACACTTTTTAGGTTAATATCAGGACAAGATAAGTCTTATAGTGGGGAAATCATTTTCAAAAGCATTGATGGAAGGAAACTGACTCCAAATTTGGATAATGTTGCAATAATTCATCAAAATCCTTATGTCTTTCATACAAGTGTGCGACATAATCTAACTCTTTATCAAGATTATTCTGACTCATTGCTCATTTCAACACTAAAAAAAGTTGGACTATGGGAGGCTTGTTGTCATCAATTAGACTATGAATTAACTGGAGATAACTTTTCAGGTGGTCAAATCATAAAACTGGAGATTGCACGTGCTATTTTGAGAGGAAAGCAAGTTTTACTTGCGGATGAGATGATGGCGTCTTTAGATGAAGCAAGTTCGAGAGAAATTAGAAATGTCTTGAAACAATTACCTAATAGTATTATAGAAATTGCCCATCATTACAATCTGGAAGATTATGATGCGGTCTATAGAATTGAAAATAAGTCAATCGTAAGAATTAAATAGTATGAGCTACTTTCAGTAAAAGCAAGACAGAGTAGTTGCTTAGTCTTTTCTTTCGATAGACAAACTTGGAACAGACCTATATAATTAACCTAGGTAAAAGGAGGCTTTGAAAATGAACACGAAAACAGAATTTTTGAGAATAATGGCAGAACAAAAAGAAATGGCCTTAGCAACTTCTGTAAATAACATTCCTAATGTAAGAATTGTTAATTTCTATTTCGACCCTAGTGAAAACATTCTTTATTTTTCGTCATTTAAAGATAATGACAAGGTCAAGGAAATAGAAGAAAATCCTTCGATTGCCTTTACCACTATTCCTCACACTGGAAACCAGCATGTCAAAGCCAAAGGTCTCGCAAAAAGAAGTTCGAAAACTATATTTGATATGGCAGCACATTTCATTGCAAAGGTTCCAGATTATAAAAAGACAATAGATTACGCAGGAGAATCGCTGATTCTATTTGAGGTGAGATTTGATACCGCTATTGTTACCAAAGATCTTGCTACCATCAGTTCGTTAAGACTATAATAAAAACACCTCAAAAATTAGATCTTTTCTGTCTAACTTTTGGGGTGCAGTTCAGGATCGGTGAATCTATAAGGGGAGTTTATTCGTTTTTATTTTTCTTTTTTGTTATGGTTCAAAATGGCATTGAGGACGATGGCAAGCAAGCTTGCGACCACGATACCGTTTGAGAAGAACATTTGGAAAGCGGTTGGTAGGCTGTTGAAGAGGTTGCTATTGTTAAGACCAACCCCTGCTGCGATTGATACCGCAGCAATCAAGAAGTTGTGTTCGTTGTTGGCGAAATCAACACGCGCCAAGATTTGCATCCCTTGGATAGAAAC
>CAKQBM010000143.1 GCA_934216185.1 uncultured Streptococcus sp.
AATGTGCGTGCTGGTATCAAGGTTATGGTGGCACTTCCAGGAGCTCGCATCGCTGACAACTACAAAATCAAAAAAGGAAAAATCCGTGGTTTGGAGTCACTTGGGATGATCTGTTCACTTGGTGAATTGGGTATTTCTGACTCGGTTGTGCCTAAGGAATTTGCAGATGGTATCCAAATCTTGCCAGAAAATGCCGTTCCTGGGGATGAAGTCTTCTCATATCTAGACTTGGATGATGAAATTATCGAACTTTCCATCACCCCTAACCGTGCGGACGCTCTTTCTATGCGTGGAGTGGCTCATGAAGTGGCAGCCATCTATGACAAGGCAGTCAACTTTAAAGAATTTACTCTAACAGAAACAAATGAAAGTGCAGCAGATGCCCTTTCTGTAGGTATTGAAACAGACAAGGCACCTTACTATGCGGCTCGTATCTTGGACAATGTGACTATCGCACCAAGTCCGCAATGGTTGCAAAACCTCCTCATGAACGAAGGTATCCGTCCAATCAATAACGTAGTGGATGTGACCAACTATATCCTGCTCTACTTTGGTCAACCTATGCATGCTTTTGACTTGGACACCTTTGAAGGGACTGACATCCGTGTGCGTGAAGCGCGTGCTGGTGAAAAATTGGTGACCTTGGATGGTGAAGAACGTGATTTGGACGTGAATGACTTAGTCATCACTGTCGCTGACAAGCCAGTAGCCCTTGCAGGTGTTATGGGTGGTCAAGAAACAGAAATCTCTGAAAAATCTAGTCGTGTCGTCCTTGAAGCTGCAGTCTTCAATGGTAAATCAATTCGTAAGACTAGCGGTCGCTTGAATCTTCGTTCTGAATCTTCTTCTCGTTTTGAAAAAGGAATCAATGTGGCAACAGTCAATGAAGCTCTTGATGCGGCAGCTAGTATGATTGCCGAACTTGCAGGTGCGACGGTGCGTAAGGGCATCGTTTCAGCAGGTGAGCTTGATACTTCTGATGTGGAAGTTTCTTCGACACTTGCAGATGTCAACCGTGTCCTTGGAACTCAGCTTTCTTATGCTGATGTCGAAGATGTCTTCCGTCGTCTTGGATTTGGTCTTTCTGGAAATGAAGATGGCTTTACTGTGAGTGTTCCTCGTCGCCGTTGGGATATTACCATCGAAGCAGACCTCTTTGAAGAAATCGCTCGTATCTATGGATATGACCGCTTGCCAACCAGCCTTCCAAAAGATGACGGAACAGCTGGTGAATTGACTGCGACACAAAAACTTCGTCGTCAAGTTCGTACGATTGCTGAAGGGGCAGGTTTGACAGAAATCATTACCTACGCTCTAACAACTCCTGAAAAAGCAGTTGAGTTCACAGCTCAACCAAGTAACCCTACAGAACTCATGTGGCCAATGACCGTGGATCGTTCAGTTCTCCGACAAAATATGATTTCAGGTATCCTTGATACGGTGGCTTATAATGCGGCTCGTAAGAATAAAAACTTGGCCCTTTACGAGATTGGAAAAGTCTTCGAGCAAACTGGTAATCCAAAAGAAGAACTTCCAAATGAAATCAACAGCTTTGCCTTTGCCTTGACAGGTTTGGTTGCAGAAAAAGATTTCCAAACAGCAGCAGTTCCAGTTGATTTCTTCTATGCTAAAGGAATTTTGGAAGCCCTCTTTACTCGCTTGGGGTTAGAAGTGACCTATACAGCTACAGCTGAGATTGCAAGTCTTCACCCAGGTCGTACAGCTGTGATTTCACTTGGTGACCAAGTTCTTGGTTTCCTTGGCCAAGTGCATCCAGTCACTGCTAAGACTTACGATATTCCAGAAACGTATGTAGCTGAGCTTAACCTTTCAGTCATCGAAGCTGCCCTTCAACCAGCTGCTCCATTTGTGGAAATCACGAAATTCCCAGCAGTTAGCCGTGATGTTGCCCTCCTTCTCAAAGCAGAAGTGACTCACCAAGAAGTTGTGAATGCTATCCAAGCTGCCGGCGTGAAACGCTTGACAGATATCAAACTCTTCGACGTCTTCTCAGGCGAAAAATTGGGACTTGGTATGAAGTCAATGGCTTATAGCTTGACTTTCCAAAATCTAGAAGACAGCTTAACAGACGAAGAAGTCGCACGCTACATGGAAAAAATCCAAGCTTCTCTCGAAGAAAAAGTCAATGCAGAAGTGCGTTAAAGCATCAATCCATCCTCCGGGGTGGATTTTTGCTTTTCAAATAACAATTCAGGATCAAAAATAGACAGTTGAGGAGCAGAGGTGATAAATTAAGTTTTCTACTGTATAATGGATTTATCACTAATACTCTTCGAAAATCTCTTCAAACCACGTCAGCTTCGCCTTGCCGTATATATGTGACTGACTTCGTCAGTCTTATCTACAACCTCAAAACAGTGTTTTGAGCAATCTACGGCTAGCTTCCTAGTTTGCTCTTTGATTTTCATTGAGTATAAAAGTGCTCCAGGCCATATTTTACACAGCAATAGTCTTCTAAAAATGGACAGAAGTTATTGTAAAGGCTATCAAAAAGGAGTATAATGAGTGCAAGACATTTCGGAGGTGAAAGATGCTAGAAGTAAGAAGTCTAGAGAAAAGTTTTGGATCCAAGCAAGTTTTGTTTGGTATTGACTTTCAGGCACGACCAGGTCGTATTTTGGGACTAGTTGGGAAAAATGGTGCTGGGAAAACAACAATTTTCCACAGTATTTTGAAATTTTTAGAATATCAAGGAGAAATTAGTCTGGATGGGCAGGATATCCGTCAGGAAACCTATGCTCGGATTGGCTATCTGCCTGAAGAACGCAGTCTTATGCCTAAATTGACAGTCCTTGAACAGGTTCGCTACTTGGCGACTCTAAAAGGCATGGATGCCAAGGAGGTCAAGGAAAAACTCCCTCAATGGATGAAGAGGTTGGAAGTGAAAGGAAAGCTGACAGATAAAATCAAGAGTCTGTCAAAAGGAAATCAGCAGAAGATTCAGCTCATTATTACTCTGATTCATGAACCAGACCTGATTATTTTGGATGAGCCTTTCAGTGGATTGGACCCAGTCAATACAGAATTGCTCAAACAAGTCATTTTTCAGGAAAAAGAGCGCGGAGCAACCATTATCTTCTCTGACCATGTCATGACCAATGTCGAGGAACTTTGTGACGATATTCTGATGATTCGAGATGGCCGTGTGGTCTTGCATGGACCAGTTCAGGATGTCCGCAATCAATACGGGAAAACACGTCTCTTTGTTTCAAGTGAACGAAGCAAGGAAGAATTGGAAAACCTTCCTCATGTCAAACAGGTGAGCTTGACCAAACAAGGCAGTTGGAAATTGATCTTGGAGGATGAAAGTGCTGGAAGGGAACTCTTCCCAATCTTGACCCAGGGGCAATATATCGCAACCTTTGACCAACAAGCGCCAACAATCGATGAAATCTTCAAACTAGAATCAGGGGTGGAAGTATGAGAAATATGTGGGTTGTAATGAAGGAAACCTATCTTCGACACATCAAGTCGTGGAGTTTCTTCTTTATGGTGATTTCACCATTCTTGTTTGTCGGTCTCTTTGGAGGAATTGGCTATCTCCAAGGCTCATCAATGGCTCAGAGTGGTAAGATAGCAGTTATTAGCACTGTTCCAGCTGTGACAGAAGGTCTCAAATCTACCAATGGTCTCAATTTTGACTACAAGGATGAAGCAAGTGTTCAAACTGCTATCAAGGATGAAAAATTAAAAGGTTATCTGACCATTGATCAAGAGGATAGTGTCTTGAAGGCAGTTTATCACGGTGAAACTTCTCTTGAGAGTATTATTAAGCTAGGAGTAACGAGCAAGTTAAATGAGCTTCAAGCTCAACTTAATCGTTCGGCAGCCAATTTGTCGCAAGAACAGGAAAAACGCTTGGAACAGACGGTTAACTTTACAGAGAAGATTGATGAATCCAAGGAAAATAAAAAAATGATTCAAACAATCGCGGCTACAGCGGTTGGTGGCTTTCTTTATATGATTTTAATTACTTATGCTAGCGTCACCGCCCAGGAAGTGGCTAGTGAGAAAGGGACCAAAATCATGGAGGTGGTCTTCTCCAGCATCCGAGCTAGCCATTATTTCTATGCTCGTATGCTTGCCTTGTTGCTTGTGATTTTGACTCATATTGGCATCTATGTCGTGGGTGGTCTCGCTGCTATTCTGCTCTTTAAAGATTTGCCATTATTAGCCCAGTTTGGTATTTTGGACCATTTAGGAGATGCTTTCTCTCTGAATACCTTGCTCTTTATTTTGGTTAGTCTCTTTATGTACGTAGTTTTGGCAGCCTTCCTAGGTTCCATGGTTTCTCGTCCTGAGGATGCAGGAAA
>CAKQBM010000144.1 GCA_934216185.1 uncultured Streptococcus sp.
ATGCGGGTGTAGCTCAATGGTAGAGCCCCAGCCTTCCAAGCTGGTCGCGAGGGTTCGATTCCCTTCACCCGCTCCATTTTTTTGCCTTTTTCTAGGAAAAGAGGCTATAATTTAATAGAACTTGGTTCAGTAGCTCAGTTGGATAGAGCAACGGCCTTCTAAGCCGTGGGTCGGGGGTTCGAATCCCTCCTGGATCACCAAAGAAATAAGCGGATAGTTTGATTTGAACTATTCGCTTTTTGTATTGTTTTTAGTAGTTTTAGAAAATTAGTTTAGACTAATTAGAGACTTTTGATCCTATACCTCTGGCAATTTCGATGATTTGAGAGCTACCATCATCTCCTGAATCATTTTTTAAATAACCGCTTGGCAAATTTGAAAAGATAGCTTTTGTTGTTTGCATTAATACTGCGTTTTTGGTTTCTTCATCTCTAGCTGCTGATACAAAAGTTTCAAACGTACTTAAGGCATTTTGCTTGTTTTGGTTGATAGTATGATTATGTTGAGCAGCATTGTAATTTCGCACTTCCCAAAATAGTAGTATTACTATTGTAAATAGTGCGGTAAACCGTGCAACTGCAGCTTGAATAAATCGATAGGAGGCATATGGATCATTAGCTTCTATTTCGATAGGTAAATTAAATATATAAAGGGACAATACAATAATTACTGCTCCTGTAGATATAATTGAATACAGCCAATATTTGCTTAGTCTTTGATATTTTTTAGAAGCTTCTTCGAAGTTAACCGTATGTTGAGTAATGCCTACTTCATGCGCAGCTTTTCGTGCTGCCTCCAATGTATTGTTTAATTCTAACATTTTAGAATTAAAATCTTCAGATATTTTTTTGGATTTGATATTAATATCTTCAACAATTCTGTTAACCTCGATTTGTAAAGCTTGGTAATCGGTGCCTTCTTTTTCGCAGTATGTAATTATAGGGCTTAATTGATTAAAGGCATCTTGATAACTATTTATTAAGTTAGACGCAACGGTATTTCTTTCTGGCATTGCATTGTATGCATCCACAGTAAATGATTGTATGCTATTTATGTAACTTAAGAATTTTATAGCGTTATTTTTTATTGTTATTAGTTGGCTAGCAGGAAGACTTGAAATATCTAAATATGTGAGTCTTTTGTAAAAATTTATTATTCTTACAAAGTCATCAAAATAGTCAGAGAAGGAGAGTGACTTTCCTAGTTCTTCTTCTCTTATGAGACTACCTGGATCAATATTTTGTATTTGAGTAAAAATCTCTTTAATTTCTTCTATTAATATTAGATCTTCTTTGATTGACATAATAATCCCTCCTATAAAGTAATGTATATATCTATATTATAATGATGAAATTATGAAAATGTCTATTTATTTAAATTTCTAAAATATCTAAAGCTTTAACTGCTTCTTTTTGTATATCAGGTACTAAGTACTAATATGTATCTAAGGTTAGTGTAATTGTAGAGTGTCCTAGCCTTTCTTGCACTATTTTAGGGGTTATTTTCTGAGATAGTAGAAGTGTCACATTGGTATGACGGAGATCATGAAATGTGATATGTTCTAAGCCTAGTTGTTTTAATCTTGGTATAAAATATCTAGCTAGATTTAAAATTATTTATTGATATAATTTTTCTAAAGGCATCTGAGATAATTGTAGTTTATGGATTAACCTATTCATTTTCTAATTATTTAGCATAAGTGGATCGGAAATTTTTATAAGTAGCTAATTCACTTTGTAATTCTTGTTTTTGGTATACCTACATTAGGTTAATTGCTTATATGGTTAATGTTATAGGGCGATATAATAGGATTAACCTTGGAATGTAGAGTAATTAATGTGGGTTTGCTTATGAATATATTGCAAATGATGGATCAGTTTTTATTTGTTTTCTACTGGATAGCAATGCTGTTTATATCTGTAGTGATTTATACACTATATTATAAAAGGAAATTTAAGGAATTCGATATATGTAAAAAACTAAAATGGCTTAATATTCTTTTATGCTATATTGAAGAGCTAATGTTTATGTATTTTGTGATACCGTCTACCGTGTTTATTCATCTATTGATTAATACAGGGTATGAGATAACTTTTACTGCACTTTCGAACAATCATAAAGATTTATTAATTGCATCATTGACAGTGTATTCAATTACTATAGCAACTGCATTGATTTGTATTAATTTTGAGAGAAAAATAGTAAGTACATTAGCCAGAAACCAAACCTCGCTGAATCAATATGAGCAGGATCGTATAATTGTTATAATAAATAAAATTAAACTGTTCTCTAGTGGGTACAAGCATTTATGGATTTCAGGGGTGTTGATTGGATATACTCTTTGGCTGTTATTACAACTGGCTAACAATGACTTACTCTATCCGGAGATTCACTATTCTATTTGGTGTAAATGTACTGTTATTTATGGGATATCAATTTTTAAAACTATATTGGAATATTCTGTATTGAGCCATGAGGTTTGAAGGTATTTAGTTATATATGAGCTTTAAATAAATACCTTGTGAGATTCTAATTTATATAATTATAGATATGGTGTGTGTATGGCAATCAAACAATTTGAAACTAGAAAGAGTTTAGTTTTTAAACTTAAAACTAGAGGATTAATAGATAAAGAGGATAGGTTAGCCCAAGTTTTAGTTGAAAAAAACTATTATTCTTTATTTAATGGGTTGGAAAATCTACTATTATCTTGTGTTAAGCCTAAGCAATACTATGGGGTCACTTTAGAAGATTTTGAATGTTTGTATTCATTTGATAGAGCGTTGTCGGGTGTTATTTTCTCAATTCTGAATAGATTAGAGGAATTTTTAAAGACATCTATTGCGTATCATTTTGCCAAAATCCATTGCAGTACACTTGCTGACACAATGCAGTATACTAATAAAAATAAATTTATGAATCCTAGAGACTCAAATTCACAGAGTCCAACTTATTGTCCTTATTCTAATAATTATCCTTTTGCGAAGGCTCAGAATGGAAAAATCATTAAGGACTTTAATAATTTCGCTTTCTTTGATCCTGCTTACCTAGATAAATTGATAAAGCATAATGATCATATAGATTCTAAATTTTATCAATCACCGAATTATATAGCGCCTAAAGGGGTTGCAATTTACCATGATAAACAGAAAAATAAAGGGAGGAATATTGCAGTCCCATTATGGGTGGCTATAGAAGCATTAACTTTTGGAGAACTATTACGGTTGTTACACTATTTGCAGGATGATGTGCTAGAGTTAGTTTTAAATGATTTTAATCTACCCAAATCAAAACGATCCGAGTTTTTGAATATGATTGACTTTTTGTTGTATCTACGTAATAGTTGTGCCCATGGTAGTTTAATTAATCGTTTTACTACACCTCTTTATTGCAAGATTAATCAAAATCTTGTAAAGTCATTTAAATTGACTCCAAAGAAACATCTTAAATATCAAGATTCGAATTTGTCTTTGTTTGATGTACTGAAAATTTTGAGCTTTTTTTATTCATTAATGCCATTAAAAAAGTTATTTAAGAACCTAATTTATGCAAATCACAAACGGATGGGATGGAAGCGAGGTAGGGAATTGAATCAAAAACTACTTGCGAGAATGGGATGTTTAGATTATAAGCAATGGAAGATATTATTTGATGGTAAAAATAAATTTATACTTTAAAATTTATTGACTTGAGAGGCCTGATTTGATAGTATAATAGACAATTGAATTTGGCTCTTAAGAGCTCTTGGTGATGGCGGCATTACCTACCTGAAAGGACAGCACATCTGTGTTGTCCTTTTTAGGTTTAACATTTTGCTGTATTTGATTAGCTCTTGTTCATAAAATATGGACGAATACGAGAAATGCGAATAGCTTTAAACTATGAATAGATGAACTATTTACATATTATACAGACCTCATTATCAGGCGTATCCTAAAAACACGTTACGATTAGAACATACGTTGCCATATGGAGGTAGAGTGATATGAAAACATCTGTTATTGGTTTTCCTCGTATTGGGGCCCATAGAGAATTAAAGTTTGTTACTGAGTCTTATTTCCGCGGAGAAAAGTCTACAGAGGAATTACTAGAGGCTGTTAGAGAACAGCGGCAGGGTCAATGGATCTTGCAAGAAAAGGCTGGTATTGATTTCATTCCTTCTAATGACTTCTCTCTTTATGATGGCGTTTTAGATACGGCCTTTCTCTTGAATGCTATTCCACAGCGTTACCAAGATTTAGGTCTGGGTGATGTAGATACCTACTTTGCTATGTCTCGTGGCTACCAAGGGACAGCAGGGGATGTAAAGGCC
>CAKQBM010000145.1 GCA_934216185.1 uncultured Streptococcus sp.
TTCTTTGATGAGAGATTGATAAACCTCTGTCAGTAATACAATCACTTCTTCCATGCTGAATTGATAAATGCCAGAAGCAACTATTGAGGCCATCCCGTGCGAGTAGATAAATAGATGCTGGTACAAGCGACCAGCCTCCTCTACAGTCAAAGGATGGTCTGCGACGATCGAATCCAGAACCAATTGATAACTATGATCCTTCATGGGAAGAAAATCTTGAAAGCGACGAATCGGATCTTTGCTGGGATTTTGGAAAAGCAATTGAAAGAGTTGGGGTTCTTTTGAGGCGAAAAGGATATAAGTAACCCCGACGGATCGAAAAGGCTTCTCATCTTCTAAGGCCTTACGAATATACTCCACCACGACCATTTCCGCAGCACCAATAACCTCTGCTTGTAACTCGGCCATATTGGCAAATTGCCCAAAAATGACTCTTGGTGTGGCTCCCAGTTGCTCCGCTAATGCTCGAGCCGTCAAACTAGCCATGCCCTCTTCTCTCACCAATTGTAAAGCTTGCCCAATAATAGCCTCTTTACTAAATTTAACCTTTGGTGGCATAAGACTCCTTTCGCGCAACATTCGTTGCGCAACGCTTGTTGCATAAAAGGATACCATAAAAAAGAAAGACTTGTCAAGAAAAAACTGTAAAACACAAAACAAAAAAACAGCGAACTTTTTATTTCTTTGCTACCCAGCCGATGGCATCGATTGGTGGGTTTTCAGTATCAATCCAGATGAATTCAATGCGATTTCGCCATTATTAAACTTGGTCAAACGAATTCCGTTGATTTCCAGTTCATTTAAACGTTGACCTGTCAAGAATTCTCATTTTTTCAACTGGAAAGCATACATAGAAATTTTTAAAAATTTTCTCTATCGTAAACCTGCCACTATTTCAGAAACTATACTAGCTGATTCCAAACGTAATATGGTCATTTCATCTACCTTCCCTAATAATGGCATTGCACCATACCAAACAATGGTCTTGTTTACCAAAAGAATAGGCGTGACTATTTTTGATTGAGTGAAAGACACTTTAATCTTCGTGCTCTTCAACTGGTCTAGCCATGCTTTATTTGCAACCGTCTCTGGTATACATATCTCAATTTGACTAATCCTAAATTCTTTTAGAAAATTCATCAGTTTTGTCTGGTGCACATAAGGTAAAATAAGCATACACTCCTGTCTTTCCCCTGCTAAGTCCTCTCTCAAGATATTCTCATATCTACTATCAACATAAACGAATTGTTTCTCCTCACCCTCAATGACACGATAATCCATCTTTCGATAAGCTACTTGTCTTTTCTGAAACATCTTTTCTAAATAAGGAACATGAATATCCACATAATCGAAAATACGCACCAAAGACTTATCCTTGTAGTTTCTATGAATCCGACCTGCATACTGAATCAAATTATTTTTCCAAGAAAAGGGCGCTGCCAAGATAAGCGTGTCTAGCTGAGGCAAGTCAAAACCTTCACCAATGTATTTCCCAGTAGACAACAAAACAAATCCTTTATCTAGCTGTTCTAGCGTCTCTAGTAAACTTGTTCTCTCTCGGACTTTGGTTTTTCCACTGATAATATAAAAATCATCAACCTCTTTCTCTTTCAATAATTTTTCAAAGACATCTATCTGCTGAATTCGATTGACTAGAACCAAGATATTCCGCCCTTCTGCCACTTGGTCTAGAATATCCTTGAGAATCATCTGATTCCTCACTGAGTCAGTAGCAATCCAATCACTAAGCTGTATAAAATTACTTGCTTTGGTCTTTTCAATTTCCAAATGACCAAAGGAAGTGAATCTTAGTTGCAATTGCCGTTTAAAATCCGTTTCCCTCTTATCAGCAGTATGAAGTATCTCACCAATTCTCTGAAAAACGATAGGCTCATGACCATTCTTACGCTCAGGCGTAGCCGTCAAACCGTAAAGATACTTCCCTCTAAACTGAGCAACAACTTTTTCAAACATCAAGGCAGAGACATGATGACACTCATCCACAATCATCATCTCATACTCATCCAAAAGACTTTGACTATTTTCCAACTTAAATAGAGATTGAATCATAACAACATCAACCAGTTTACTCAGCCATTTCTTAGTCCCACCGTACTGGCCAACATAGCCTATTACCTTTTCACGACCTGATGCCGTATAACGGGTAGCTTCTTCCTCTTCGAAAGTCAAAAAATGGTTTAAACGATCCAGCCATTGGTCTAAGAGTTGCTTATTATGAACTAGGATAATTGTTTTGGCCTTCCTTTCAGAGATGAGAGCAGCACCTAAAACGGTCTTCCCAAAACCAGTCTCCGCATGGAGTAAGCCATTTTCTTTGGAAATCATATCTGACAGGGCTAACTCTTGCTCAAAAGTGAGTTCGCCCTGAAATTCCACTCTAATAGACCTTTGTACCTTTCTCCTATCTTCCACAGATACCTGCTTAAATTTATCTTGCAATGGATATAGCAAGCCTCTTGGCAACCATAAATAATGATCAGATTCTCCAAATAAATACATTCGCTCAGGAATTTGATAGGTTGGCTGTCGCATAGCCTGCTTTAAATAAAATTCGGGATTAGAAAATGAAGCCATATTTTTCAAGAAAAACAGTGTCTTGGGAGTCACAGACGATTTTTCAAGTTGAATAGTATTGGATAAAACGACCTGCAACTCCTTGTCCAATTCTTCCTTACCTAACTCCTCTCGGATTAACAGTGCCACTTTAGCAGTTGAAATCTTCTGAATTCCTTGCAGGTACTTCCATTGGTCTTCATAAGGTTGAAACTGTTCATCCACAAAGACCGTTCGCCCTTGATGATAAGCTTCTCCTTGAAAAGGCAAGGCAATCAAATTACCAAATCCACCCTTAGGAAGGACATCCTGATTCGGAAACATGCGATCAAAAGAATCAAAGGACAGTTGCATACTTTCCTGCATAGCCAATTCTAATAGTTTCTTTCCAAACAAGCGAGCCTCTCGACACGGAATCGCTTCCTCAAAGAAAAACCAAATATGGAGTCCGTGACCCGAACGAGAAATCTCTAAATGAGCTTCCATCTGGCGTTCCCTGGCTATTCTTCGAATAGCTAAACCGGCTTCTTTCCAATCTCCTTCATCCAAATCCAGTACCAAAAAATAACAGCTATCATCTAAGTGCATAGGAAAGATACCGATGGCTGTCTCCCCACGAAAATGAGATTTTAAAACGGAGTCCGTCAATGTCTGAAAACTCCGTTTTTCAGGCGGCAACTGCTTCCAACCATAATCATAGGAAGGAAAATACTGAATTTTCCCTTGATCATTGATAAAACTCTTAGCATAAACATCAAAACGGCCAGCAAACACGGAGGTAAACAATTGTAATTTTTCTTGCGTCGTCAAGTGACTACTTTGAAGTTGAAACATTTCCTCGAACTGAGAGCGTTCCATAACAAACTGACTCTTGTCTTTAAGACGTTTACACAAGAAAAACTCACTATCCCCATTAAAAGAAGAAAAGACATCAAGTACTTCTACCACAATTCCATCCAAAGACACAAAAACAACCATAAAAGTCGCCTCCTTGATTCCTATAGGCTGATTATAACAAGAATAGCTGAAATTGTACACGAAAATAAAATCCGAATAGCACTGAAAGTACGAGATAAATAGAGTTTAAACGAACAATCTATAAAATTAAAAAACACATATTATCAACTTTGGTAATATGCGTTTTATTGTAGGAAGATTTACTTCATTTTTTCCTAAAATTCAATGTTTACTCAGTATTAGGGTTTTTAAAGATCGAGTTCTAGATACATCTTTTCTGATGACAGATCATTTTGACCACCGAGCAAGAGATTTTCAAAAAAAGCTGTTAAAAACTCAGGACGTCGCTGTAAAATCTTTGCATTATCTAATACCAAGGCATCACGAAAATACTTGGCATATTGTTGAAATGGTGTATTATCAATATCAAAACCAAACTCACGAAGATACTGAATCAAAAAGACCGTTACCGTCCGAGTGTTTCCTTCGCGAAATGGATGAATCTGCCAGATTCCTGAAATAAAATGCTGGATTTTTTTAACCATATCCGCCTGGGTTAGTGTCGCATATGCAACTTGTTTTTCCTGATTAAAATCATAATCCAAGGTCATTTGAATCATGGAGTAATCAGAGTACACAACACTTTCACCATTCAAAACAGGTTCATGCTTTGTGATATTGGTCTGACGAAATTGCCCCACCGGAATAGAGGTTTCAAATATATCTTGAAACAACTCCTTATGAATAGCAAGTAAGGT
>CAKQBM010000146.1 GCA_934216185.1 uncultured Streptococcus sp.
AAAGGTTATTTCAAAGAAGCTGGAGTGGATGTTGATTTGAAATTGCCACCAGAAGAAAGTTCTTCTGACTTGGTTATTAACGGTAAGGCACCATTTGCAGTCTATTTCCAAGACTACATGGCTAAGAAATTGGAAAAAGGCGCAGGAATTACTGCCGTTGCTGCTATCGTAGAACACAATACATCAGGAATCATCTCTCGTAAATCTGACAATGTAGCTAGTCCAAAAGACTTGGTTGGTAAGAAATACGGAACTTGGAATGACCCAACTGAACTTGCTATGTTGAAAACCTTGGTAGAATCACAAGGTGGAGACTTTGAGAAGGTTGAAAAAGTACCAAATAACGACTCAAACTCAATCACACCGATTGCCAATGGCGTCTTTGATACTGCTTGGATCTACTACGGTTGGGATGGTATCCTTGCAAAATCTCAAGGTGTAGATGCTAACTTCTTGTACTTGAAAGACTATGTCAAGGAGTTTGACTACTACTCACCAGTTATCATCGCAAACAACGACTACCTTAAAGACAACAAAGAAGAAGCTCGCAAAGTTATCCAAGCTATCAAAAAAGGTTACCAATATGCTATGGAGCATCCAGAGGAAGCGGCAGATATCCTCATCAAGAATGCACCTGAACTTCAGGAAAAACGTGACTTTGTCATCGAATCTCAAAAATACTTGTCAAAAGAATACGCAAGCGACAAGGAAAAATGGGGTCAATTTGATGCAGCTCGCTGGAATGCCTTCTACAAATGGGATAAAGAAAATGGTATCCTTAAAGAAGACTTGACAGACAAAGGCTTTACCAACGAATTTGTGAAATAATGACAGAAATTAGACTAGAACACGTCAGTTATGCTTATGGTCAGGAGAGGATTTTAGAGGACATCAATCTGAAAGTCACTTCAGGTGAAGTGGTGTCTATTCTGGGCCCAAGTGGTGTAGGAAAGACCACCCTCTTTAATCTAATCGCTGGGATTTTAGAAGTTCAGTCAGGGAGAATTGTCCTTGATGGTGAAGAAAATCCCAAGGGGCGCGTGAGTTATATGTTGCAAAAGGATCTACTCTTGGAGCACAAGACCGTTCTTGGTAATATCATCCTGCCCCTCTTGATTCAAAAAGTGGATAAGGCAGAAGCTATTGCTCGCGCAGATGACATTCTTGCGACCTTCCAGTTGACAGCTGTAAGAGATAAATACCCTCATGAACTCAGTGGTGGGATGCGCCAGCGTGTAGCCTTGCTTCGAACTTACCTTTTCGGGCACAAGCTCTTTCTCTTAGATGAGGCCTTTAGCGCCTTGGATGAGATGACCAAAATGGAACTACACGCTTGGTACCTTGAGATTCACAAGCAGTTGCAGCTAACAACCCTGATCATCACGCATAGTATCGAGGAGGCCCTCAATCTCAGCGACCGCATCTATATTTTGAAAAATCGCCCTGGGCAGATTGTTTCAGAAATTAAACTAGATTGGTCTGAAGATGAGGACAAGGAAGTCCAAAAGATTGCCTACAAACATCAAATCTTGGCAGAATTAGGATTAGATAAGTAGAAAAATAGGGAGAGTAAATGAAGTATAAAAAATCAGATATCGTATTTGCATTTTGAAAATAATTCATTTATAATGAAAAGAGAAGTTATACTATCTATAATCTTAACAACTCTGTTAAACGTAATAATTAAGAATCAATAATTCTATTCAAAAAACTATAAATCATATTTAAAAGCAATATATCATCAAAAATTAGATTAGTAATAAAAATAATAATATCTCACAAAAAATTAATAGCACAGTGCCTATAGAAAATAGAGTAGCGACAAAAACAAAACCAGAAAAAAGTAAATTAATGAACTTAAAAACTAAAAATATTTTTAATCAATTGCTTTAAGAGATGTTACTATTTTAGAAAATGACTTCTATTATTTTTTTAGAGGTGATATATGAATTTAATATATATAAAAGGCATTGTAAAAGCAGTTTTAATACTTGGTCTCCTAACTGCTTTGTTTGTACTTTATGTAAGTTCTTCGATTTCACTAGCTATTCTGGGATTTGGAATGATTGCCGTTCTGGGTATAGTGGTCCTAGTGTTAGCGTTTCTATACGAAATTAAAAATAGACCGTAATAAGCTACAACTCAAAAGTCGGATTATAGTATCTAACTTTTGAGTTTTTTTGTGGAATTTTCAAGAAAAACTAAGGCGAATTAATGCCAAAGTATTTTTTAAAAAAGTCAGTATTTCCAATGGTTGAGCCTTAAAAATTTGACTTATAGAGTGTTAAATGATAGTATAGTCAAAGATAGTCAAGGTTTAATGAGAGAGGTGGGTTTGTAATGAGATTTAAAAATACATCGGATCATATTGAGGCCTACATCAAGGCGATTTTAGATCAATCTGGTATCGTGGAGTTGCAACGGAGTCAGTTGGCAGATACCTTTCAGGTTGTTCCTAGTCAGATTAACTACGTGATCAAGACACGCTTTACGGAAAGTAGAGGCTACTTGGTTGAAAGTAAGCGTGGTGGCGGAGGCTACATTCGGATAGGACGGATTGAGTTTTCCAGTCATCATGAAATGCTCCGGGAGCTGCTTTACTCAATTGGTGAGCGAGTCAGTCAAGAAATTTATGAAGATATTCTACAGCTTTTGGTTGAGCAGGAATTGATGACCAAGCAGGAGATGAATTTGCTAGTATCAGTATCTTTGAATCGCGTTTTAGGAGAAGAAGCTCCATTCCTTCGAGCTAATATGCTACGACAGGTCATACAAGAGGTAGATAGAAAAGGGAAGTAAGATGAACTATTCAAAAGCATTGAATGAATGTATCGAAAGTGCCTACATGGTTGCTGGCCATTTTGGAGCTCGTTACCTAGAGTCATGGCATTTGTTGATTGCCATGTCCAATCACAGTTACAGTGTGGCAGGGGCGACTTTAAATGATTATCCATATGAGATGGACCGTTTAGAAGAGGTCGCTTTGGAACTGACTGAAACGGACTATAGCCAGGATGAAACCTTTACGGAATTGCCGTTCTCCCATCGTTTGCAGGTTCTTTTTGACGAAGCAGAGTATGTAGCGTCAGTGGTCCATGCTAAGCTGCTAGGGACGGAGCACGTCCTTTATGCGATTTTGCATGATGGCAATGCCTTGGCGACTCGTATCTTGGAGAGGGCTGGTTTTTCTTATGAAGACAAGAAAGATCAGGTCAAGATTGCAGCCCTTCGTCGAAATCTAGAAGAACGTGCAGGTTGGACTCGCGAAGACCTCAAGGCTCTACGCCAACGCCATCGTACAGTAGCTGACAAGCAAAATTCTATGGCCAATATGATGGGCATGCCGCAGACTCCGAGCGGTGGTCTCGAGGACTATACGCATGATTTGACAGAGCAAGCGCGTTCTGGCAAGTTAGAACCAGTCATCGGTCGGGACAAGGAAATCTCACGTATGATTCAAATCTTGAGTCGGAAGACCAAGAATAATCCTGTCTTGGTTGGGGATGCTGGTGTCGGAAAAACAGCTCTGGCGCTTGGTCTTGCCCAGCGTATTGCTAGTGGGGATGTACCTGCGGAAATGGCTAAGATGCGCGTGTTGGAGCTGGATTTGATGAATGTCGTTGCAGGTACACGTTTCCGTGGTGACTTTGAAGAACGCATGAACAATATCATCAAGGATATTGAAGAAGATGGCCAAGTAATCCTCTTTATCGATGAACTCCACACCATCATGGGTTCTGGGAGCGGGATTGATTCGACTCTGGATGCGGCCAATATCTTGAAGCCAGCCTTGGCGCGTGGAACTTTGAGAACAGTTGGTGCGACCACTCAGGAAGAATACCAAAAACATATCGAAAAAGATGCTGCCCTTTCTCGTCGTTTCGCTAAAGTAACGATTGAAGAGCCAAGTGTTGCAGACAGCATGACCATTTTGCAAGGTTTGAAGGTGACTTATGAGAAACATCACCGGGTGCAAATCACAGATGAAGCGGTTGAAACAGCGGTTAAGATGGCTCATCGTTACTTAACCAGTCGTCACTTGCCAGACTCTGCTATTGATCTCTTGGATGAAGCAGCAGCAACAGTGCAAAATAAAGCTAAGCATGTGAAAGCAGACGATTCTGGCTTGAGTCCAGCTGACAAGGCCCTGATGGATGGTAAGTGGAAACAGGCAGCCCAGCTAATCGCAAAAGAAGAGGAAGTGCCTGTCTATAAAGACTTGGTGACAGAGTCTGATATTTTGACTACCTTGAGTCGCTTGTCAGGTATTCCAGTTCAAAAACTGAC
>CAKQBM010000147.1 GCA_934216185.1 uncultured Streptococcus sp.
CCAGCTTGTTGCAAAGCATAATCCGTGATTCTCACAAACGAAAACTCAAATAAAACATTCCCATTAGAAATGAAAAACAGTTGAAAGATAGTTGTGAAGGCAATCAAGAAAAACATAGACTTCAAGCCCTGAATAAAAAATGAAAGAGATACTCCCGACAAGGCAATAAAGATTCCTGTCACTATAAAAAGAATCAGATTCGTCAAAGGATTATTAGCCCAAAAAACAATCAAAATCAGTAGCATCATAGCAAGTAATTTGCTACGTGGATCCAACCGATGAACAATCGAATTTCCTGGGATATAACGCCCCAAAATCATACTATCCATTTAGCGACTCCTTGAACTCCTCTATCTTAATCGGTAATCGTTTAAATGACACGCCTCTATCAGCCAATCGTTTACAAAATGCTGTAATCTTAGGTACTCCCAACTGAACTTCTTCCATAAAAACAATATCTTGAAAGACATCACTCGGTTTGCCCCCCTTCACTAAACGTCCCTTTTCCATCACATAGACTTGGTTCGCATATTCAGCCACATCATCCATCAAATGCGTTACCAAAACAATGGTCATCCCTGACTGGTGGAGTTTTTTGAACAAATTCATCAGCTCTTTTCTTCCCAGGGGATCTAGGCCTGCTGTGGGCTCATCTAAGACTAATATGGCTGGTTCCATGGCAAGTATGCCTGCAATGGCGACACGTCTCATTTGTCCACCTGATAGCTCAAACGGACTGCGATCAAAAAGTGATTCATCAATTCCAACCAGAGCCAGTTTTTCACGCGCAATCTGCTCCGCATCTTCTTCAGAAACTCCAAAATTTTGCGGTCCAAAAGCAACGTCCTTCAAAACCGTTTCTTCAAAAATCTGATTTTCAGCAAACTGAAATACCAAGCCAACCTGTTTTCTAATTTGACGAATGTCTTTATTTTTAGAAGTCGAAGTGATTAAGGTATCAAAAACTTGTACACTTCCTTGGCTTGGCACCAATAAACCATTTAAGAGTTGTAAAATAGTTGATTTACCGCTACCTGAATGCCCAATTAAAGCCGTATAAGAACCATCTTCAATCGTCAAAGAAACATCCGACAAAGCTGTTGAAGCTAAGGGAGTACCTTCTTGATATGTAAAACTCACATTTTCTAGAGCAATTCCCATAGCTTATCCTCTAGCTCACTTTCTGTCAAATAATTTTCAGGCAAATCATAGCCATGCTGGTTCAAAGAATTTTTTAACTGATTGGCAAAAGGATCGTCTAATCCAATTTGATCCAAATCATTTCGAGAGAAAAGTTCTCTTGGGCTACTGGTTGATTCAATTTCCCCTTTTTTCATGACCAATACACGATCACTCATGGCAACTTCTTCCAAATCATGTGTAATGGAAATGACAGTCATATCATAGTCTTTTCGAATTCCTTTTACTGTATCAATCAGTTCTTTACGACCCTCAGGATCCAACATACTCGTTGCTTCATCTAGAATTAGAATAGCTGGTCTTAGGGCTACAACACCTGCAATAGCTACACGTTGCTTTTGGCCACCCGATAGACGCGCTGGCTCTCTCTTTTTAAAGTCCAACATGCCAACTAAAGCCAGAGCGTCCTCCACTCTCTTTTTCATTTCTTGACGAGAAAGGCCCTGATTTTCCAAACCAAAGGCAACATCATCCTCAACAGTCGCTCCAACAAATTGATTATCTGGATTTTGAAAAACCATACCGATTTGACGACGTATATTCCAAACATTTTCCTCAGTCAGCCGTTGGCCATCAATTACAATCTCTCCGGATTCTGCTTCCAGTAAGCCATCAATTAATCGAACCGTCGTTGATTTACCACTACCATTATGCCCTACAATCGAAAGCCATTCCCCACGTTTCACGTGAAACGTAATATCCTTCACATCATAGTATTCCTGACTTTCCTTATAACGAAAAGAAAGATTTTTTACATCAATTATTGATTTCATTTCGAACCAAATGTCCCTTTAAATACATAGGCACTACCCTTGAAATAATCATAGCCAGAGTAGATAGTGAAAAACAAGGCTACATAAAGTAGAACTTGACCAAGCAAAGTCCAATGTAATAGCAAGAAAATAATGGCAAACATCTGACTAAAAGTTTTAATTTTTCCAGGCATTGCCGCTGCTAAAACCGTTCCACCAGTTTCAACCAATAAAAGCCTTAAACCTGTCACAGCCAACTCACGACAGATAATCACTGCAACAATCCAAGCAGGAGCCATACCTAACTCAATCAGCATAATAAAAGCCGACATAACTAATAGCTTATCCGCCATAGGATCTGCAAATTTACCAAAATTACTGACCACATTCCATTTACGAGCTAAATATCCGTCTAAATAATCTGTAATACTGGCAATAGCAAAGATAATAGCTGCCACTATATGACCCTCTATCGAATTTCCTATCGTTAAAATAAAGATAAAAATAGGTATAAAGAGAATTCGACCTATTGTTAAGAGATTGGGAATTTGTTCTTTTTTCATTCGTTTTTCCTTAATTTTTAGTAAAGGTTACAGTGATTTGTCCAGTTTGAGCTGTTAACTTCGATAAATCAACAGTCTGATTATCTACTGTCAAAGTAACACCTTTTACAACACCTAACGTAATGGTTACAGGACTTTTAGTTGCAACTGTTGCTTCTGCACTTTTATTATCCGGTGATAAGGTTACACCGCCCTCAAGTTCGCTTTCTGAAACGCTGACCCAACTTGTAACATCTGAAACTGCCAATTGCAATTTAACTGTTTCCTTACTTGTCTTATAAGCGATTTCTACATGATTTCCTTCGCCTGATACACTTATAGCTGATTCTACACTAGAAGAACTGCTAGATGAACTACTACTTGAGGAGTGAGGAACAGAGCTGGTTGAACTTATTGAACTTGTTGATTGAACCACACTGTAATTAGAAAGAGAAGGCCCCTCTGGTTGAGTTTGAATATAGTTCCAAACATAATAGGTCACAAAAATTAAAATCGATAAAGCAAAAAGGATAAAATAAAATAAAGGTAAAAAGGATGTTTTTTTCTTCTTTTTCTTACTTGAACGTCTACGACCTGTCAACTCATCTTCATCAACATCTACTTCCTCATAAGTAATCATACTCCCCGAATCGTAAGCATCCAAAACAATTTGGTCATCTAACTCAACAGCCCATGCATATTTTCTCAAGAAAGAGCGTGTGTAAAAAGGACTTGGAAGTTGATCGAAATCGTCTGCTTCCATTGCTTCCAACATATCTAACTGGATTTCTGTCTTTTTCTGCAATTCATCTAAACTCAAACCCTGATTGATTCTAGCTAATCGTAAAACCTCACCAATTGTTTTTTTCCTCATACTTGTCATCCCTTCTTTCTAGTGTCTATTATGATAGGTTACTACGATGGGAATATTGTAAAATCAACTATATCCCCTTCATCTATTAAGTGATGCCCCGCATCAAGGACATCCTCTAAAGTAATTTCCTGTAAAATCTTTGGTAAATCAAAAATTGTCTCACCATGTTCAAAAGCATCATATTGCGTTGCAATAAATTCAAGAGAGTTCATGCTACTGAAAAATTCTCCAAACATCTCTCTTTTTATAATATCTAAATGATCCTCTGTAATATCTAAATCCTTTGTAAAATTACGAATAGCCTTCCTAAACTGATGAGATAAAGCAACTGGCTCTTTCGTATCCATTGTCAACATAACAAAATGAAAACGACTTGTTACTTCAATTTCAAGAGATAAGGATGCGTCAATTTTACCTGATTCATATAACTTTTGAAAACGATTCGAAGTCCAACCAAACATCATTGCAAATAATAATTTTAATAAAATATGATGTCGATAGCAATCCACCTCAGCAACTTCTCGATTACCTCTAATCCCAATTGCTAGTTTGGGAGAAGATACTTCCATTCTCATACTGTCTGTTGGCTTTACAGCCTGTAAAACAAATTTTTCTCTTACTACTTCCTGAACATCTAAATCTTTCAGTTTTTTGCTCTCAAAATAGTCCTGTACTCGCTCCACATCAAAATTACCAACTAAAAACAGAGACATGTTTACAGGTTTGTAAAACCTTGCAAAATTTTCTTGCAAATTAGTTAGATTGATTTGAGAAATGGACTCCTCACTTCCAACTATATCCGTTGCTAAAGGTGTACCAGGATACAAATTCGCTAAAGTTGAAAAGAATAAACACGAATCTGGATCATCTTGATACATTTCTCGTTCTTGCTGAATAATATCCTGCTCTCTTA
>CAKQBM010000148.1 GCA_934216185.1 uncultured Streptococcus sp.
AAGGGTAAAAACCGTATGCGTTTCATCAATAAACTTCGCAATAATATTTCAGACGTTTTGTCTATCTATCCCCAAGTAAAAGTAACCGCTGATCGCGACCGTGCCCACGCTTACCTCAATGGAGCTGATTACACAGCAGTTGCAGAATCACTCAAGCAAGTCTTCGGGATTCAGAATTTTTCTCCAGTGTATAAGGTCGAAAAATCTGTAGAAGTCCTGAAGTCTTCTGTGCAAGAGATTATGCAGAACATCTACAAGGAAGGCATGACCTTTAAGATTTCTAGCAAGCGTAGCGACCACAACTTTGAACTCGATAGTCGTGAACTCAATCAAACACTTGGAGGGGCTGTTTTTGAAGCTATTCCAAATGTGCAAGCTCAGATGAAAAATCCTGACATCAATCTTCAGGTGGAGATTCGTGAGGAGGCGGCTTATCTTTCCTATGAAACCATTCGAGGAGCAGGTGGATTACCTGTGGGAAGTTCTGGTAAGGGCATGCTCATGTTGTCAGGAGGGATTGACTCACCTGTAGCTGGTTATCTAGCCCTTAAACGTGGGGTAGATATTGAGGCCGTTCACTTTGCCAGCCCACCTTATACTAGTCCTGGTGCCCTCAAGAAAGCCCAAGATTTGACTCGTAAATTGACCAAGTTTGGGGGCAATATCCAGTTTATCGAAGTGCCTTTCACTGAGATTCAAGAGGAAATCAAGGCTAAAGCGCCAGAAGCCTACCTCATGACCTTGACGCGTCGTTTTATGATGCGGATTACCGATCGTATCCGTGAGGTACGAAATGGTTTAGTTATCATCAATGGGGAAAGTCTTGGTCAAGTAGCCAGCCAAACTCTTGAAAGTATGCAGGCGATTAACGCTGTGACCAACACTCCCATCATCCGCCCTGTGGTCGCTATGGACAAGTTGGAAATCATTGACATCGCCCAGGAAATCGATACCTTTGAAATCTCTATCCAACCTTTTGAAGACTGCTGTACCATTTTTGCACCAGACCGTCCTAAGACCAATCCTAAGATTAAGAATGCAGAGCAGTATGAAGCACGTATGGATGTTGAAGGCTTGGTTGAACGAGCAGTAGCAGGGATTATGATTACTGAAATCACACCGCAGGCTGAAAAAGATGAAGTAGATGACTTGATAGACAATCTGCTCTAATCAGAAAATCCAAAAGAATTTAGAAAATTAAATGAAAAAGTTAGTTTTTAATCCAAAAATGGAAGAAAAACTGACTTTTTTTCTTAAACTGTGATATAATGAGAATAAATTTTGAATATAGAGAGTTTTCTGACAATGAATCAATCCTACTTTTATCTAAAAATGAAAGAACACAAACTCAAGGTTCCCTATACAGGTAAGGAGCGCCGTGTACGTGTTCTTCTGCCTAAAGATTATGAGAAAGACACGGATCGTTCCTATCCTGTTGTATACTTTCATGACGGGCAAAATGTTTTTTATAGCAAGGAGTCCTTCATTGGTCATTCATGGAAGATTATCCCAGCTATTAAGCGTAATCCTGATATCAGTCGCATGATTGTCGTAGCCATTGACAATGAGGGTATGGGTCGGATGAATGAGTATGCGGCTTGGAAGTTCCAAGAATCTCCTATCCCAGGGCAGCAGTTTGGCGGTAAGGGTGTGGAGTATGCCGAGTTTGTCATGGAGGTGGTCAAGCCTTTTATCGATGAAACTTATCGTACAAAAGCAGACCGCCAGCATACAGCCATGATTGGTTCCTCACTAGGAGGCAATATTACCCAGTTTATCGGTTTGGAATACCAAGACCAAATTGGTTGCTTGGGCGTCTTTTCATCTGCTAACTGGCTCCACCAAGAAGCCTTTAACCGCTATATTGACCGCAAGAAACTATCGCCTGACCAGCGTATCTTCATCTATGTAGGAACGGAAGAAGCGGATGATACAGACAAGACCTTGATGGCTGGTAATATCAAACAAGCCTACATTGATTCATCGCTACGCTATTACCATGATTTGATAGCAGGGGGAGTACACTTGGGCAATCTTGTCTTAAAAGTTCAGTCTGGTGCCATCCATAGTGAAATCCCTTGGTCAGAAAATCTACCCGACTGTCTGAGATTTTTTGCAGAAAACTGGTAAAGTAAGAAAGGAGAAAATATGCATATTGAACATCTTAGCCACTGGAGTGGCCATCTTAACCGTGAAATGTACCTTAACCGTTATGGTCATGCTGGGATTCCAGTTGTGGTCTTTGCTTCATCAGGTGGTAGTCACAACGAATACTATGATTTTGGCATGATTGATGCCTGTGCTTCCTTTATAGAGGAAGGTCGTGTCCAGTTCTTCACCCTATCCAGTGTTGACAGTGAGAGCTGGTTGGCCACTTGGAAAAACGGTCATGACCAAGCAGAGATGCACCGTGCCTACGAACGCTACGTGATTGAGGAGGCCATTCCTTTTATCAAGCACAAGACAGGTTGGTTTGATGGCATGATGACGACAGGTTGCTCAATGGGCGCCTACCATGCACTCAATTTCTTCCTCCAGCATCCAGATGTCTTTACCAAGGTGATAGCTCTTAGTGGTGTTTACGACGCACGTTTCTTTGTTGGCGATTACTACAATGACGATGCTATTTACCAAAACTCGCCAGTAGATTATATCTGGAACCAGAACGACGGCTGGTTTATTGACCGTTATCGTCAGGCAGAGATTGTGCTTTGTACGGGTCTTGGTGCCTGGGAACAAGATGGCTTGCCATCCTTCTACAAGCTTAAAGAAGCCTTTGACCAGAAACAAATTCCAGCCTGGTTTGCTGAATGGGGACACGATGTCGCCCACGACTGGGAATGGTGGCGCAAACAAATGCCTTATTTCCTCGGCAATCTTTATTTATAAAAGGAGTTACCTATGAATTACCTTGTTATTTCTCCCTACTATCCACAAAATTTTCAACAGTTTACCATCGAACTTGCCAATAAAGGGATTACCGTCTTGGGGATTGGTCAAGAGCCTTACGAGCAATTGGATGAACCTTTACGCAATAGCCTAACCGAATATTTCCGCGTTGACAATCTTGAGAACATAGACGAAGTCAAACGTGCAGTTGCTTTTCTCTTTTATAAACATGGCCCAATTGACCGCATCGAATCCCACAATGAATACTGGCTTGAGTTGGATGCAACACTCAGAGAACAATTCAATGTCTTTGGTGCCAAACCAGAGGATCTCAAAAAGACGAAATTTAAGTCTGAAATGAAGAAGCTTTTCAAAAAAGCAGGTATCCCTGTGGTCCCTGGAGCTGTTATCAAGACAGAAGCAGATGTTGATCAAGCAGTGAACGAAATCGGCCTTCCAATGATTGCCAAACCTGACAATGGAGTGGGAGCAGCCGCGACCTTTAAGCTTGAAACAGAAGACGATATCAATCACTTCAAGACTGAGTGGGATCATTCAACTGTTTATTTCTTTGAAAAATTTGTCACTTCCAGCGAAATTTGTACCTTTGATGGTCTAGTGGACAAGGATGGAAAAATTGTCTTTTCAACAACCTTCGACTACGCCTATACACCGCTTGATCTTATGCTTTACAAGATGGACAATTCTTATTACGTTCTCAAGGATATAGATCCTAAATTACGTAAATATGGTGAGGCAATTGTCAAAGAATTTGGTATGAAAGAACGGTTCTTCCATATTGAGTTCTTCCGTGAAGGGGACGACTACATTGCCATTGAGTACAATAACCGTCCTGCAGGTGGTTTTACCATTGATGTTTATAACTTTGCTCATTCCTTGGACCTCTACCGAGGCTATGCGGCGATTGTCGCAGGAGAAGAGTTTCCAGTGTCAGAGTTTGAACCGCAGTATTGTTTGGCTACTTCTCGCCGTGCAAATGCTCACTATGTCTATTCTGAGGAGGACTTGCTTGCCAAATATAGCCAGCAGTTCAAGGTTAAAAAAATCATGCCAGCGGCCTTCGCAGAACTTCAAGGAGATTACCTTTATATGCTGACAACTCCGAGTCGACAAGAAATGGATCAGATGATTGCAGATTTCGGACAACGTCAAGAATAAGAATTTTTGGATTAAGGAAATTCACTCCCTTAATCCTTTTGTTTTATATAAAAAATAAAATCGCTTTCTTATATAATCTTTCGGGAAAGTAGTTGCTAAATAGGGTAAAAATTGATAGAATAAGGATTGTCTAAAAAATTTTAAGGAGAATCTATCAAATGGATTTCACATGGGCAATTAAA
>CAKQBM010000149.1 GCA_934216185.1 uncultured Streptococcus sp.
GTCCGCAGACGTTCTGATTATGGTTTATAGAGAGGAAAGACATGTACCAATATTTAACCTATCCACGAGATGGATATGATGAAGGTTCTTTGAAGAAAGACCTGATTTACAAATTGATAACGAAACATAGCACTGAAGGCTCGCGTTTGAAGAATTTAAAAAGCTACTACATGGGCGAGCATGCTATCTTAAATCATAAGAGACGCAACGAGAACGCACCCAATTACAAGACGGTAGCTAATCATGCCAAGGATATCGCAGACACGGCTACAGGCTATTTTATGGGCAATCCTATCAAGTACAATAACACTGCTGAAGGTGATATTGATGAACTGCTTACAGCCTTTGACGGCGCTGAGATTGACCAAGTAGACGCTCAGAATGCTTTGAACATGGCTATCTACGGTCGTGCTTATGAGTACATCTATGCCAAAGAGGGATTGACTGAGTTGGACTCAACTAGTATTGATCCAGAAAATACCTTCATAGTCTATGATGATAGCATTGAGCGGAAGCCTTTGTTTGCGGTCTACTACTATCAAGTTAAAGATGATACGAAAGACACTACTAAGTATCAGACTGAGGTCTTTACTGAGAATCTGCATTATCACATGGTGCTGAGAAGTACAGATTCAGGAACATCTCAGAATGAGCAAGTAGATCCTCACAACCTTGGTCAAATCCCAATTATCGAATATCGAAACAATCACTTTGCGATTGGCGACTACGAGCAACAAATTAGCTTGATTGATGCCTATAACTCTTTGATGGGTAACCGTGTCAACGACAAGGAGCAGGCAGTAGAGTCTATCCTTGTTTTATATGGCACGCAGTTAGCAGATACGCCAGAAGATGCCAAGGTTGCGATGAAGATTCTTTCTGAAGAGGGGCTTTTGGAATTACCGGGCGATAGTGCAAGAGCTGAGTTCTTGAAGAATACGCTGGACGAAAGTGCTACTGAAATCTTACGCACAGCTCTGAAAGAGGATATCTACACATTCAGCCATGTGCCTAATTTGACTGATGAGAATTTCGCAGGGAACACGTCGGGCGTAGCCATGGAATTCAAGCTGATGGGCCTTGAGATGATTACTAAGACCAAGGAAGCGAACTACAAGCGTGGACTACGTCAACGGATTGCGATTTTCGCTCATTACTTGGGTATGAAACAGATTGCACTAGAGTCTCATTCAATCGTTCCGCAGTTTAGCCGTGGTTTACCCAAGAACTTGTTAGAGTTGTCTCAAATCATCAACAATCTTGAAGGTAAAGTAACGAATAGACAGCTTATTTCTCTCTTGCCGTTTGTGGAAGACCCTGATGCTGAGCTGGAAGCCTTGGAAGAAGAGAAAGAGAAGAACATGGAAAGAATGCCAATGTTCAACCAAGACAACACGAAACCTGAAGACGAGGTAGAAAATGGACAATCAGGAGTATTGGGCGAAGAGAAAGGCCAATCTGATTTACCAGCAGATGGACAAGGCCGAAAAGCAGGCAGACCAGTTCGATAAGGTCTATCAGGAAGCTAAGACATACTTGGATAAGGAAATCAATAAGATTTTTGATAAATTCCAACGTGATTATGGTTTAAGTCAGGTAGATGCTAGACAAGTCTTGAAGAACATAAAAGACAAGAAAGACCTGAAGGAACTTCGTAAGGTGCTTGAAGCAAGACCTAATGACCCGAACATCCAAAGATTACTAGCTGACTTAGACAGCCCAGCTTATTCTTTTCGTATGAAGCGCCTAGAGCGTTTGAGCGACGATTTAGACCATATGCGTGAATCTATCTACCGCTCAGAGAAGACGGGTTCAGACGCCTTTTATAGCGGCCTGATGAAGGATAGCTACTATAAGGCTACCTTTGACCTGCAACAGCAGACAGGGCTAGCATATGGCTTTTCTGGACTTCCTGAGAGCGAGATTAAACGCCTACAGTCTTTTAGTTGGGTAGGGGATGGAAGTACCTACTCAACAAACATCTGGAAGAATACAGGGAAGCTCACTTCTAGCATAAAAGATGAACTACTCATGAGCCTTATGACAGGGCGAGATACACGAGAAACTGCACAAGCAATTGCTGAGAGGTTCAATGTAGGTCAGAATGATGCAAGGCGTTTGGTTCGAACAGAATCAGCCTTTTTTCATAACCAAATGGAACTACTCAGCTATGAGGAAGCAGAGATAGAAAAGTATATCTTTATGGCTGTCTTAGACAAGCGTACATCACGCATTTGTAAGGAGCATGACAATCAAGTCTATGACAGGGATAAGGCTGTCCCTGGTGTCAATTGTCCGCCTATGCACCCTTGGTGTAGGTCTACTACCGTCGCATACGACGAGGACGCAGATTACAGCAAGCTGAAGCGCAGAGCAAGGAATCCAGTGACAGGTAAGACCGAGCTAGTACCTGCTGATATGACTTATAAAGAGTGGTATAGCAAGTATGTTGCGAAAGATGTAAAAAATGAAATACAAGATTATAAGAAAAATGACCAAACCGTTTCAAGATATAATACCCAAAAATTGTTTTCTGATGTTAGTAACGCATGGGATGAAATTGGGAGGGGTGGATTATCGAAAGAACAACTTGTAGACTTGCTAGAATCTGAATATGAATTAGGTAATTTTTCGAGCGATATAACCAAATTGATAGGAGTAAGTTCTGCTTATATAGATGTTAGCAGTTTAGCTACTTCATTAGTGAGACATGGACAACAGTATTCCTTAGATGAGTTTATGTTAATAAAAGAGGCAGTTCAAAAACCTTATTTGATTCTAGATAATTCAGAGAGGGTTGAAAAATCAATTATTTCATATGTAAAAATACCTAACAAAGATAAGGTCATTATGGAAGCGGTGATGGTGCCACGAGATGAAATGCTAGTCATTCATTTTAACAAGGTGGGGATTCGTCAAGTTAAAAAGAATGAAAAAAATATGTTGACGCTTTACAAAAAGGAAAAATAGTGCTATACTTTTGGTAAAGATAGAGGTTGAGAATCTGTCACCAACGCGCCACTTATAGTGGGTCGAGAAATGCAGGAGCCCCGACAGTCCTGCCTATCTGTGCACTAAACAATCGTTTAGTGCTTTTTTCGTGCTCAGAAAGGAAATTTTAATGAACAAGTATAAAAAATTGATAGAATTGATTGAAGATAACGGACTTGAAATACAATCGAAGAAATGTTATGACCCACAGAGTGCTTGGCATGGTGAGGAGTTATGGATCGTTGATAAGAAGAAACAAAATAAAATTTTTGATTTATCAGGTAACGGTTACTGTTTTCATGACGCTAAAGTTGAGGAAGCCATTGAAGAAGTTGAAAAGTATTTGTCTCTTAAAAATATGAATACTTTTGATGCTTTCAAAGAATGGGTGGACAAGAATGCTAAGCCTCAAAAATGATGCTTAGAAAGGAGTAAAACATGTTCATTTGGGAATGGGTATCAATCGCTTTCGGGTGGTTGGTATTTTTGTTGTTAATATTTATTATTATGGCCGTAATCAGCGGAATAATTGAAGGTATAAAGAAAGGAACAGAAAAATGAAAGATTGGAAAGAACGCTTTAAAAAAGAATACTACGAATTGAAAGAACGATTCCAGAAGTTAGATATGATGATTGGGAAATACGAAAAAGGGCAACTTGAGTTTGACCCTAAATGTCCGATTGATTTGTTAAAGAGGCAACGTTCGGTTATGTGGGATTACCTTTCAACTTTAGAACAACGTGCAAAAATTGAAGAAATTAAACTATAAAAATTAACCGTATCGAAATCGAGGCGGTTTTCTTATACTCTAACCGTATGGAATCCCGTACGGTTTTTAGTTTGTCCAAGCATTGAAGACAATAAAAGCTATGGAAATTACAGTCGGGGACGACTTTAAAAATAGGAGGTTCGCAATGAACGAAGAAACACAAACAGTCGAAACGGTTGAAGAACAAAAGGTACCTGCAGAACCTGCACAACAACCGCAAGACGAGAAGAAGTACACGGACGCAGATGTCGATGCTATCATCGATAAGAAATTTGCTAAGTGGAAATCTGAGCAAGAGGCCAAGGAAAACGAAGCTAAGAAACTTGCTAAGATGAACGCTGACGAGAAACAGAAATACCAGTTGGATCAGCGTGAGCAAGAACTAGCTGACCGTGAAAAGGCTATTGCCCGCAAGGAATTGACCGCAGAAGCTAA
>CAKQBM010000150.1 GCA_934216185.1 uncultured Streptococcus sp.
ACCATCTCGTTCCAGTGAACTTCTTCTTGATTTACCAAAATATGTTTCTTGATTCTCAAAAAATGCCGGATTTTTCTAGGGATGAGAAGTTGATCCTCTAGTAATTGCTTGACCGTCATTTGAGGTAAAGAGGCGGGTAATGTAAATGTGAATTTCATACAGATATTGTAACAAAAAAACCCCTATTTGGATAGGAAATAGCTAAATTCTTGTCTTCCTATGATGAAGATGATAAAATAAACGCATGAAATTAGATAAATTATTTGAGAAATTTCTTTCTCTTTTTAAAAAAGAAACAAGTGAACTGGAGAGCTCTGATTCGACTAGCCTGCGTCGCTCTCGTAGTGATCGAAAAAAATTAGCCCAAGTGGGTCCAATTCGAAAATTCTGGCGTCGCTATCATCTGACAAAGATTGTTCTTATACTAGGTTTGAGTGCAGGCTTGCTAGTCGGAACCTATTTGTTTGCTGTAGCCAAGTCAACCAATGTCAATGATTTGCAAAATGCCTTGAAAACTCGAACGCTCATTTTTGACCGTGAAGAAAAAGAGGCAGGTGCCTTGTCTGGTCAAAAGGGAACTTACGTTGAACTGACTGACATCAGTAAAAACTTGCAGAATGCTGTTATTGCGACAGAAGACCGTTCTTTCTATAAAAATGACGGGATTAACTATGGCCGTTTCTTATTGGCTATTGTCACTGCTGGGCGTTCAGGTGGTGGCTCTACCATTACCCAACAGCTGGCTAAAAATGCCTATTTGTCACAGGATCAAACAGTTGAGAGAAAAGCAAAAGAATTTTTCCTTGCCTTAGAATTAACAAAAAAATATAGCAAGGATCAGATTCTAACTATGTACCTAAACAACGCCTATTTTGGAAATGGTGTGTGGGGCGTAGAAGATGCGAGTAAGAAATACTTTGGAGTTTCTGCATCAGAAGTGAGTTTGGATCAAGCTGCGACTCTGGCAGGGATGCTCAAAGGACCGGAACTATATAACCCCTTGAAATCTGTAGAAGATTCTACCAATCGTCGCGACACTGTCTTGCAAAATATGGTTGCAGCGGGTTATATTGATAAAAACCAAGAAACCGAAGCTGCTGAAGTTGATATGACTTCGCAATTGCAAGATAGGTATGAAGGAAAAATTTCAGATTACCGTTACCCCTCTTATTTTGACGCGGTGGTTAATGAAGCCGTTTCTAAGTATAATCTAACAGAGGAAGAAATCGTAAATAATGGCTACCGCATTTACACAGAACTGGACCAAAACTACCAAGCAAATATGCAGGTTGTCTATGAAAACACCTCACTATTTCCGAGGGCAGAAGATGGAACATTCGCCCAATCAGGAAGTGTAGCTCTCGAACCGAAAACAGGGGGAGTTCGTGGTGTTGTCGGTCAAGTTGCTGACAATGATAAAACTGGATTCCGTAATTTCAACTATGCAACTCAATCAAAACGTAGTCCTGGTTCTGCAATTAAGCCTTTAGTTGTTTATACGCCGGCAGTTGAAGCAGGTTGGGCTTTGAATAAGCAGTTGGATAACCATACCATGCAGTACGACAGCTATAAGCTTGATAACTATGCAGGAATCAAAACGAGTCGAGAAGTTCCTATGTATCAAGCCTTGGCAGAATCGCTTAATCTGCCTGCTGTTGCCACTGTTAATGATTTGGGCGTTGATAAGGCTTTTGAGGCGGGCGAAAAATTCGGACTCAACATGGAAAAAGTCGACCGTGTTCTTGGTGTCGCCTTGGGAAGCGGTGTTGAAACCAACCCTCTTCAAATGGCTCAGGCATATGCTGCCTTTGCAAATGAAGGTTTAATGCCGGAAGCTCATTTTATTAGTAGAATTGAAAATGCTAGTGGTCAGGTCATTGCAAGTCATAAAAATTCACAAAAACGTGTGATTGATAAGTCTGTAGCTGACAAGATGACCAGTATGATGTTGGGAACATTTACAAACGGAACAGGTATTAGTTCATCGCCTGCAGACTATGTCATGGCAGGGAAAACTGGTACAACTGAAGCGGTTTTCAATCCTGAATACACAAGTGATCAGTGGGTAATTGGCTATACCCCGGATGTAGTGATTAGTCACTGGCTTGGTTTTCCGACCACTGATGAAAATCATTATCTAGCGGGTTCTACTTCAAACGGTGCAGCCCATGTCTTTAGAAATATTGCAAATACCATTTTACCTTATACGCCAGGAAGTACCTTTACAGTTGAAAATGCTTATAAGCAAAATGGAATTGCACCAGCCAATACAAGAAATCAAGTACAGAGAAATGAAGAAAATCAGGCGGATAATAGCCTTTCTGATATTAGAAGTCGTGCACAAAATCTGGTAGATGAGGCTAGTCGTGCTATCTCGGATGCTAAAATTAAGGAAAAGGCTCAAACGATATGGGATTCGGTAGTCAATCTATTTCGCTAAGATGCTTGTCAAAGCCTAGCTTTCTTGTTATAATAGATAAGATGGAGGCGTTATGGCACTAAAAAAAGCAAGCCTAGCTTGTGCGGTTTGTGGTTCGAGAAACTATTCAATCAAGATCAGTGGGAACCCCAAGCCTACACGACTAGAAGTAAATAAATTTTGTAAGCATTGTGGCAAGTACACTACACATAGAGAAACGAGATAGGAGAGAGCGATGCGTTTTATTGGAGATATTTTTAGACTTCTTAAAGACACAACATGGCCAACTCGCAAGGAAAGCTGGAGAGATTTTCGTTCTATCATGGAATACACTGCTTTCTTTGTTGTGATTATTTATATTTTTGACCAGTTGATTGTTTCAGGTTTGATTCGATTTATTAACATTTTTTAGAAGATTTGTGGAGTTATTCACGCTAAAAATCTTCTATTATGAAAGGAAGTATCATGGATAGTTTTGATAAAGGATGGTTTGTCTTACAAACCTATTCTGGTTATGAAAATAAGGTAAAAGAAAATCTATTACAACGTGCACAAACCTACAATATGTTGGATAATATTTTACGTGTTGAAATTCCGACACAAACAGTGCAAGTTGAAAAAAATGGAAAGAGAAAAGAAGTAGAAGAAAATCGCTTTCCGGGTTATGTTCTTGTGGAAATGGTGATGACAGATGAAGCTTGGTTTGTTGTTCGAAACACACCAAACGTTACAGGATTCGTCGGATCTCACGGAAATAGATCAAAACCAACTCCATTATTGGAACAAGAGATCCGTGATATCTTGGTTTCTATGGGACAAACTGTACAAGAGTTTGATATCGATGTTGAGGTTGGCCAAACCGTACGTATTATTGATGGTGCTTTTGCAGATTATACCGGTAAGATTACAGAGATTGATAACAATAAAGTGAAGATGATTATCTCTATGTTTGGTAATGACACAGTTGCAGAAGTAAACCTAAACCAAATCGCAGAATTATAACCCAAAGAGAGGCTTGTCCTCTCTTTTTTGTGCAGTTGAGGAGATAAAGGGTGCAGAATGGGGAAAATGGAACAAATGTGTTTTCTAATCTGTTAGACTGTATCTAGAAAGGAGAACATTATGATTAAAGAATTATATGAAGAAGTCCAGGGAATTGTATACAAGTGTAGAAATGAATATTACCTTCATTTATGGGAGCTATCGGACTGGGACCAAGAGGGAATGATTTGCTTACATGAATTGATCAGTAGAGAAGAAGGGCTTGTAGAAGATATCCCACGCTTACGTAAATATTTCAAAACAAAATTCCGGAATCGAATTTTAGATTATCTCCGTAAGCAAGAAAGCCACAAACGGAGATATGATAAAGAACCGTATGAAGAAGTAGGTGAGATTAGTCATCGTATAAGTGAGGGAGGTCTCTGGCTAGACGACTATTATCTTTTTCATGAAACACTAAGAGATTATAGAAACAAACAAACTAAAGAGCAACAAGAAGAGCTAGAACGCATTTTAAGAAATGAACGCTTCCGAGGGCGTCAAAGAGTGTTAAGAGACTTACGTATTGTGTTTAAAGAGTTTGACATCCATACTCGGTAAGAATCCATGCAAAAAAAATGAAAAAAATAGAAAAAAGTAGTTGACAAAGGTAAAAAAGTGGGTATAATAGAAAGAGTTGAAAACAACTCTAGGGTCCGTTGGTCAAGGGGTTAAGACACCGCCTTTTCA
>CAKQBM010000151.1 GCA_934216185.1 uncultured Streptococcus sp.
CAAATCTTGTGTCCAAGTTTTTCAACGATTTTCTGAGAGAGGTAGAGTCCAAGCCCAGATGACTGGTGGGTCATTCGACCATTATATCCTGAAAAGCCACGTTCAAAGACACGCAATACATCACTGCTTTTAATCCCAATTCCAGTATCTTTGATACAAAGTTCCTGACCATCCATAAAGATTTCGATGCCCCCTGACTGGGTGTACTTGAGACTATTTGATAAGACTTGCTCAATCACGACTAGCAGCCACTTCTTATCGGTCACAATGGTTCTCTCTAAATCATGCAGATGCACATTTAAACCTTTCTGAATAAAGAAAATGGCATATTTGCGAACGACTTCCTTGACCAAGTCCTCGATATTCTCCTGCTTTAGGCTCAAATCATCATGGAAACTTTCCAAGCGTAGATATTGGAGAACGAGATTGGTGTAGGAATCAATCTTAAAAATTTCCTGCTCCAACTGTTGTTTCACTTGTCGATCATCAATCTCACTGACCAAAAGCTGACTGGCTGCAATTGGCGTTTTAATCTGGTGAACCCATAGAGTATAATAATCCACTAAATCATGCAAGCGATTTTCAGCATCAGACTGCTTTTGATAGAGCTCCTCTTCACAGGCTTCTAACTTTTTAACCAATAGGGTTTCTATAGGAGAATGGGCTTTCCTTACTCCATAGCGCAACTCATTCCGATATCGCTGAAACTCTGCTAACAAATCCCAAATCAGAAATAAGATTGTTACAAACAAAGATAGGACAAAGAAATAGCTAAAGTAGGACATTTGTGTTTCAAACAAAAAACCAAATAGAAAGAGAAAAATTGTCAGTGAAAGGAGATAGGTAAAAACACGTAGCCGTGAACGGATATAAGCTTGAATAAATTTTTTAACATCATGCATGTTTTAATCCGTACCCTATTCCTTTCTTAGTCTCAATAAATCCCGCTAAACCTTGTTCTTCCAATTTTTTACGCAAGCGAGCAACGTTGACAGAAAGAGTATTATCATCGATGAAAAAGTCACTATTCCAGAGTTCTCTCATCAGATCATCACGCGCCACGATATTACCTGCGTGTTCAAATAAGACACGCAGGATTTGAAATTCATTCTTTGTCAGCGTGATTGCCTGCCCCTCAACATGCAAATCCATAGACTTGGTATTGAGGATAACTCCTGCATACTCCAAAAGACTTTCATCCCGCCCAAACTCATAAGAGCGACGCAATAAACCCTGTACCTTGGCTAAAAGAACCTGCTGATCAAAAGGCTTGGTCACAAAATCATCTGCCCCCATATTGATAGCCATCACAATGTCCATAGCCTGGTCTCTGGAAGACAGAAACATAATAGGAACTTTGGAAATCTTGCGAATTTCCTGGCACCAATGATAACCATTAAACAAGGGAAGTCCAATATCCATAAGAACCAGATGAGGCTCAGACTGAACAAATAGCGTTAGAACTTCCATGAAGTCTTCTACCATGACTACCTCAAATCCCCATTCGGAGAGCATTTTCCCAACTTGCTGACGGATGACTGGATCATCTTCTACTAGTAAAATCTTATGCATCTGCTCCTCCTTTTTCTATATTATAGCAAAATTCTCCTGACTACTAGCAAAATTGATGCAAATCTGATATGATAAAAATCAAGAAAGGAATTCTCATGGCCAATATTTTTGACTACCTATCTGACGTTCAATACGATTCTTTTTATGATCTTCCCTTAAATGAACTGGATATACTTGCTTTAACAGAGTTGACCTATCTTTCTTTTGATCACTTGCTAGACGAATCTGATAATCGCTTGATGGATGTCGCAACCCGTGTCCCTCGTGAGACTAACATGTTGACCAATAAAGAACGTCTCCAGCTCCTCGATCAGTTATCCCAACACAAACGTTTTAAAAATAGCAAACTCTCTAACTTTGTAAACGAGATTGATACGGAGCAACAGAAACAATTCGCTGCTATGACCTATCGCCTTGATTTAGATACTTATCTGATTGTCTTTCGAGGTACAGACGATAGTATTATTGGTTGGAAGGAAGATTTCCATATGACCTACATGAAGGAAATCCCTGCCCAAAAACATGCTCTTGAATACTTGGAAGATTTCTTTACCCAACACCCAAAACAGAAAGTGATTGTAGCTGGACATTCTAAAGGTGGCAATCTAGCTGTATTTGCTGCTAGTCAAATCCAGCCTGAATTGCAAGAAAAAATATCGGCAGTTTATACCTATGATGCCCCTGGTCTCCAAGCTAAACTAACTGAAACCACTGGCTATCAAGAAGTGATTCCAAAAATTCACAGGTATGTCCCACAAGGTTCTGTTATCGGCATGATGCTAGAAGTTCCCGATACGCCTATCGTCGTCAAATCTACAGCTCTTGGTGGCATCGCTCAACACAATACTTTTAGTTGGTTGACAGAAGGACACCACTTTGTCCAACTCAAGGAAATCAGTGGCGAAAGTCTACAAATCAAAGACACTCTTAAAGAATGGGTGGACAATGTACCCGATGAAGAATTAGAACTCTATTTCGACCTCTTCTTCGGCACGATTATGGAATCAGGGATTCATTCTATTAACGATTTATCCTCTTTCAATGCCATCGAGCACATTCGCCAACTAATTTCCCAAGCCCAAACACTGGAACCTCAACAAGTTGAAACCTTAAAAAATCTAACACAACTCCTACTAGATGCTCGCTTCCAAGCTTGGAAAAATCATTTTTAATGGGTTAGAAAGTCCCTTCCTTTGTGGAGGGATTTTCTTGTTGATTTCCTATTTTGTGCTTCTGTGTTATACTTATAGTAGTATATTCTTTAAAAGAGGAAATCCTATGAAAATCCATAAAACCGTAAATCCTGTGGCCTATGAAAACACCTATTATCTTGAAGGAGACCAACACCTGATCGTAGTCGATCCAGGTAGCCATTGGGAGGCTATTCGCAAAACTATCGAAACCATTAACAAACCAGTCTGTGCCATTCTCCTGACCCACACCCACTACGACCATATTATGAGTCTGGACTTGGTCAGAGATACTTTTGGAAATCCTCCAGTATATGTAGCTGAGAGTGAAGCTTCTTGGCTCTATACTCCTGTCGACAACCTCTCAGGTCTTCCTCGTCATGACGATATGGCAGATGTCGTCTGTAGACCAGCTGAACACACCTTTGTCTTTCATGAAAAATACCAAATAGAGGAGTTTCGTTTTACGGTACTTCCAACTCCAGGACACTCTATCGGTGGAGTATCCTTTGTCTTTCCGGATGCCCAACTGGTCATAACAGGTGACGCCCTTTTCCGAGAAACCATTGGACGAACTGACTTGCCAACTGGTAGTATGGAACAACTCCTTCATAGTATTCAAACCCAGCTCTTCACTCTTCCAAACTACGATGTTTATCCTGGACATGGTCCAGCTACGACTATTGCTCACGAAAAAAACTTCAATCCATTCTTCTAAAACAAAAAAACCAAGGACAATCATCCTTGGTTTTTGTATTACCAAATAATCACACGGTCTTCTGGTGAACGCCACATTCCATCACCTTCTTTGACATCATAGGTTGTAAAGAAGTCATCAAAGTTTGGCACTTGGACATTGACCCGAAGTTTAGCTGGCGCGTGCACGTCAACGCTAGCCATGAGTTTCATCAACTCTGGGCGGCCTTTCATTCGCCAGATACGCGCAAAGTTGTTGAAGAATTCTTCTGCTGAAAAGTCTGGTTCTCTCTTAGCAGCTTCTAGCGCTGCTGCGATTCCTCCAAGGTCAGCAACATTTTCAGATACAGTCAATTTTCCGTTAATCGTTGCCCCGTAAGATTCTTGACCATCAAACTGGTCGATAACCTTCTGCGTTTTTTCTTTAAAGGCAGCATAGTCGCTCTCTGTCCACCAGTCCTTGAGGCTACCATTTTCATCAAAGGAAGCTCCATTAGTATCAAAGGCGTGAGATATTTCATGAGCGATTACCGCACCGATACCACCATAGTTGGCAGAAGAAGATTGATTCAAGTCATAGAATGGAGCCTGCAAGATAGCGGCTGGGAAGACAATCAAGTTCTTTTGTGGATTGTAGTAGGCATTGACCATATGAGCAGGCA
>CAKQBM010000152.1 GCA_934216185.1 uncultured Streptococcus sp.
ACTGAAAAAGCTAACGAAACAATTAAAAAAGCTACAAAACAATAAGCACTAAATCAGATTGATCCCTCCCTTTTCCCTGTGCATAGTCTATGTAAGAAAAGGGAGGATTTTGTTTGAAATGTAAGGAACTGTCACGAAATTAAAATGAAGTTCTTACATAAGCGAATCTTAAAAAATTTCATTTTGATTTTAAAACAGTTCAAGAAAGTCAAAAAATTATTCTATTTGAAAGAGAGGTGCCGACTGTGAAAGTCAATAAAATTCGTATGCGGGAAACAGTGATTTCCTATGCTTTCCTAGCACCAGTGTTGTTCTTCTTTGTCATCTTTGTATTGGCTCCTATGGTGATGGGATTTATTACAAGTTTCTTTAATTACTCTATGACAAACTTTGAGTTTGTAGGCTTAAACAACTATATCCGTATGTTTAAAGATCCTGTCTTCACAAAATCTCTGATTAATACAGTTATTTTGGTTATTGGATCAGTTCCTGTGGTTGTTCTCTTCTCGCTCTTTGTAGCGTCACAGACCTACCATCAAAATGCTATCGCTAGATCCTTCTATCGTTTCGTATTCTTCCTTCCAGTTGTTACAGGTAGTGTTGCCGTAACAGTTGTATGGAAATGGATCTACGATCCACTATCAGGTATCTTGAACTTTGTTCTTAAATCAAGTCATATCATTACTCAAAACATTTCATGGCTTGGTGATAAGCACTGGGCATTGATGGCGATTATGATTATCCTCTTGACAACTTCAGTTGGTCAGCCGATTATCCTTTATATCGCTGCTATGGGAAATATTGATAATTCATTGGTTGAAGCGGCGCGTGTTGATGGTGCAACTGAGTTTCAAGTTTTCTGGAAGATTAAATGGCCAAGCCTTCTTCCAACAACTCTTTACATCGCAATTATCACAACAATCAACTCATTCCAATGTTTCGCCTTGATTCAGCTTTTGACATCTGGTGGTCCAAACTACTCAACAAGTACCTTGATGTACTACCTATATGAAAAAGCCTTCCAATTGACAGAGTATGGCTATGCCAATACAATTGGTGTCTTCTTGGCAGTCATGATTGCTATCGTAAGCTTTGTTCAATTTAAAGTACTCGGAAACGACGTAGAATACTAAAGAAAGGAGACAGCTATGCAATCTACAGAAAAAAAACCATTAACAGCCTTTACTGTTATTTCAACAATCATTTTGCTCTTGTTGACTGTGCTGTTCATCTTTCCATTCTACTGGATTTTGACAGGGGCATTCAAATCACAACCTGATACAATCGTTATTCCACCACAATGGTTCCCTAAAATGCCAACCATGGAAAACTTCCAACAACTCATGGTGCAAAACCCTGCTATGCAATGGATGTGGAACTCAGTATTTATCTCATTGGTAACTATGTTCTTAGTCTGTGCAACTTCATCTCTAGCAGGTTATGTATTGGCTAAAAAACGTTTCTATGGTCAACGTATCCTCTTTGCAATCTTCATTGCTGCCATGGCTCTTCCAAAACAAGTTGTCCTTGTACCATTGGTACGTATCGTCAACTTCATGGGAATTCATGACACTCTTTGGGCAGTTATCTTGCCTTTGATTGGATGGCCATTTGGGGTTTTCCTTATGAAACAATTTAGTGAAAATATTCCAACAGAGTTGCTTGAATCAGCTAAAATTGATGGTTGTGGTGAGATTCGTACTTTCTGGAGTGTAGCTTTCCCAATTGTAAAACCAGGGTTTGCGGCTCTTGCAATCTTTACCTTCATCAATACTTGGAACGACTACTTCATGCAGTTGGTAATGTTGACTTCACGTAACAATTTGACTATTTCACTCGGGGTTGCGACCATGCAAGCCGAAATGGCAACCAACTATGGTTTAATCATGGCAGGGGCAGCTCTCGCTGCTGTGCCAATCGTAACAGTCTTCTTAGTCTTCCAAAAATCCTTCACACAAGGTATTACTATGGGAGCTGTTAAAGGATAAGAAACGATTTCTTTTACAGTATCAATTGGCTATTGCTAGCATTATCTAAAAGCCTCCGACAGTAAATGATACTGTTGGAGGTGTTAGTTTTAATCGCTTAATGACGATTTTTAAAGGAGAAAATAATGATTTTTGACGATTTGAAAAATATTAGCTTCTATAAAGGGATTCATCCCAATCTTGACAAGGCAATTGATTATCTTTATGAACATCGTAAAGATTCATTCGAGTTAGGAAAATATGATATTGATGGTAATAAGGTCTTTCTAGTTGTTCAAGAAAATGTCCTAAATAAAGCTGAAAATGACCAGTTTGAACATCACAAGAACTATGCAGACTTGCATTTGTTGGTAGAAGGGCATGAATATTCGAGCTACGGTTCACGTATCAAAGATGAAGCAGTAGCATTTGACGAAGCAAGTGATATTGGCTTTGTTCATTGTCATGAACACTACCCACTCTTGTTGGGTTATCACAATTTTGCGATTTTCTTCCCAGGAGAGCCACATCAACCAAATGGTTATGCAGGTATGGAAGATCAAGTTCGCAAGTATTTGTTTAAAATTTTAATTGATTAGAATGATAGATCGAGATAGCTGATGGCTATCTTATACTCTTCGAAAATCAAATTCAAACCGCGTCAGCTTCGCCTTGCCGTACTCAAGTACAGCCTGCGGCTAGCTTCCTAGTTTGCTCTTTGATTTTCATTGAGTATTATTGAACACTTTTGAAAATTGAGTTTAAGAGTTGAATCTTATCAATTGATAAATCGGAATGATTTAGCAAGTGATATAAATTAAATTATAGGGGGAGCAAAGATGTCACAAAAAGGAAGAAGTCTCATCAAGGCTGCATTTGATACAGATAATTTTCTAATGCGAATTAGTGAGAAGGTTTTAGATATTGTAACAGTCAATCTTCTCTTTGTAGTAACTTGTTTGCCAATCGTAACGATTGGAGTGGCTAAAATCAGCCTCTACGAGACCATGTTCGAAGTTAAGAAGAGCAGACGTGTTCCAGTTTTTAGAACCTATCTAAGAGTTTTCAGGCAAAATCTGAAACTAGGTTTTCAGTTGGGGATGTTAGAATTAGGAATTGTATTTCTAACTCTTTCAGATCTCTATCTTTTCTGGGGTCAAACAGCTCTGCCCTTCCAATTGGTTAAAGCTATTTGTCTAGGTATTCTGATTTTCCTTACTATCGTGATGTTGGCTAGCTATCCCATCGCGGCACGTTATGACCTATCTTGGAAAGAAATTCTTCAAAAAGGATTGATGTTGGCTAGTTTTAACTTTCCTTGGTTTATATTGATGATCGTAATTATCTTTTTGATTTTGATGATTCTATATCTATCAGCCTTTACCCTTCTATTGGGAGGATCAGCTTTTATTCTCTTTGGTTTTGGACTTCTTGCTTTTTTACAAGTGGGAGTGATGGAAAAGCTATTTGCTAAGTATGAGTAAGGGTTGCAATTATTTCTGAAACTACTTTCAAACGCTCCAAACCCTATTCTATAAGCGAGAAACTAAAATCTAAGTGTCCATAAGATATTGAAAGCCTTTTCGGTAAAGTGTATACTAAAGAAGTAAAGAAAGAATCTGCTTTAGCAGAAAATAAAAATAATAGGAGAAAATCTATGTCAGATTTAAAAAAATACGAAGGTGTCATTCCAGCCTTCTACGCATGTTATGATGATCAAGGAGAAGTAAGCCCAGAACGTACTCGTGCCTTGGTTCAATACTTCATTGATAAAGGTGTTCAAGGTCTCTATGTCAATGGTTCTTCTGGTGAATGTATCTACCAAAGCGTAGCAGATCGCAAGTTGATTTTGGAAGAAGTCATGGCAGTTGCTAAAGGTAAATTGACCATCATTGCTCATGTTGCCTGCAATAATACTAAAGACAGTATGGAACTGGCTCGCCATGCAGAAAGCTTGGGAGTAGATGCTATTGCAACGATTCCACCAATTTACTTCCGCTTGCCAGAATACTCAGTCGCTAAATACTGGAATGATATCAGTTCTGCAGCTCCAAATACAGATTACGTGATTTATAACATTCCTCAATTGGCAGGGGTTGCTTTGACTCCAAGCCTTTACACAGAAATGTTGAAAAATCC
>CAKQBM010000153.1 GCA_934216185.1 uncultured Streptococcus sp.
ACCTATCTCTATGCTATCGAGTCTTGGACCTGGTTTGAACTCTATCTCTTTTGCAATACCATGCCCTTCTTGAGCAACCAAGATTTGATATTTTTATCAACCGCTTTAATTGAAAAATCCAAAGAATTTAAAGAGTTAGTGCACAATCGATGGTATATGAAAAGTGGTTATCTTAATATCATTTCAGAACTCATGGAGCGAAAACTTTTCTCCTACATCCCAATCTTTGAAGCCGAGTTGGAGAGTATGCTCCGCCCGTACGATGTTTTTGAAAAAGTATCATGGCAATTTTTAAAGAAAATGAGTATTTTTCTTCAAACCAGAGGAAGCAATCAAAAAGAGATTGAACACTTTATCCAATCTCTGCAAGTATTAGAAAATCCACAATTGATAGCCCTCTTCGAATTGCGTTTTCAGCAATACAAAGAACTTATCGATTAGTTAGAAATGGGAAAAAGATAATAATCTCAGCAACGATTGTCAATAATGTTAAAACTTGTTTCTTCATATGACTTCCCTCCTCATTAGTAATAACTTTATTATACCAGTGAAAGAGTTAAATTCACAAAAATCGCAAATGTGAAATTTCTGTAAGAAAAAATATCAAATATGCGATTTTCTACAATAAGCTAATTTTCGTGTTATACTGTCTTTGTAAAGTACTTGAAGCAAATCCTAGGTCGCAGAAGTGGTTTACAAATGAAGATAATTGAAGGAGTGTAAAAGATGTTAAATTTACAATTTGCAGAAACAATGGAATTGACAGAAGCTGAGTTGGAGACAGTTAGTTTATGGAGGAATGGCATATCCTCCATTGAGACCTGGTGGAATGGGCGGTCTATGGCAAAACTACTTTAACTTTGCTCCTCCAGCTCCTGAGACTAGACGTCGTTATTGATGTTTAAAGCCCTTGCCTTTTTCTTGGGTAGGGGCTATTTTTATTTCATACTATAGGAGAAAATAAAATGGGAAAGATAACTTCAAGATACTACTTTTTTATAGCGATTCTACTCGTCCTTGCTTATCAGTACCTTAGTGGTCTGGTTTTATATAGCGACTTTGCTCTTGGTCTATCTGACTTTGGCTATTATCTGTCGGATATGATGTTGCATTTTCTTGTCGTTTTTATTGCTTTTTTTGCTATGGTTAAGTCAGGGAAATGGCAAGGAATCAACAGTAAGAAGTTTCGCTGGTCTTATTTGTTTTATTGTGTCTTAGCTTTTCTTTTGTTGTTCCTTTGGAATAGAGTTACCTTTTCTCTTTTTCCACCTACTAGAAATGCAATTTCTTATCAACATTACGCTCCGACTTTTACAGGGGCTACAGCATTTTTGATGTTCTTTCTCTACCCTGTCATAATGGCTCCTATTTTTGAAGAAATCATGTATCGGGGATTGGTGATGACAGTTCTGGAGAAAGGGAAGAAATGGGGACTAGATGTACTTGGTTCTGCTGTTTTATTTGGTGTCTTGCACATTAGTAATCACGGTTGGGTCTTGACAGACTTTTTCGTTTATATGGGTGGCGGTCTCATATTTGCAACCTTGTTTAGAGTGACAAAGTCAATTTATTGGCCTATTGGATTGCATATAGTCTACAATGGCATTGGTCAGATTTTGATGTTATTGCACTAGAATTTAAAAAGATGAAAATTTCAGAGTATTTGATTTTGGTAAAAAGTTTTGAATTACTATGAGGAAACTTTCATTTGAAGCCGAGTTGGAGAGTATGATGCGCCCGTACGATGTTTTTGAAAAAGTATTGTGGCAATTTTTAAAGAAAATGAGTATTTTCCTTCAAACCAAAGGAAACAATCAAAAAGAGATTGAAAGCTTTATCCAATATCCGTGCTATACTGTCCTTGTAAAACACTTGAAGCAAATCCTAGGTCGCAGAAGTGGTTTACAAATGAAGATAATTGAAGGAGTGTAAAAGATGTTAAATTTACAATTTGCAGAAACAATGGAATTGACAGAAGCTGAGTTGCAAGATGTTAGAGGAGGAAACCTCGTAAATTCTATGGGAGGTGGCGGAAGAAGTGGTATATCTGGTTGGGGCAATCAAGGGATGAGTCCTAATCGTGGAGCTTTTGATTGGACTATAGATTTAGTAGATGGATTGTTTAGCCGCCGTAGAAGATAGGCTCTTATAGGAGATAATAGGATGAAGAAAATGAAAGAAATGAAATTTCATCTAGCAACTGGATTGTTGATTTTGACTAATTACCTCATTTTTAATGTCATACCAGACTTAGATTTTACTGGTGCTTTGTCTGATGAGATGTACTATGTGTTACAGGTTTTATTGGTACTTATTCTGGGAACTGTAGCTACAATTATTTTTGTCAAAAGTGAGCATTGGAAAGAGTGTGGTCGTTTCCAGTTTCGTTGGTCTTACCTAGGTGTTTTCTTTCTTTCTTTTTTCTTATTGTTCGTGTGGACAAATTTAACAACCTATATCTTTCCTCGTTCGCAAAATGGAAGTACAGTAGTGGAAGTAGCCACTAGTTTGACAGGAATTAGCTATTTTATCACGCGTGTACTTTACGGTAGCCTTATCGCGCCTGTAGCAGAAGAGGTTGTTTGTCGTGGCTTTTTGATGACAAGCTTGTCTAAATTCAAAAGCTACTATATTGATGTTCTTGTTTCTGCTGTCATATTTGGCGCTATGCACGTTTTACAGCATGGTTGGATAATGACGGATTTCATTCTCTACTCTGTAATGGGCTTGATATTTTGCATGATGTTTCGCTACACTCAATCCATCTATTGGGCTATAGCTCTGCATGCTTCATGGAATAGCTTCTTACTCATAGTGAGTTTATTGGTGTTTGGATATTAGAAAGGTGATATATGAAAAAGATAACTTCAATATATTACTTTATTATAGTTTTTCTACTAATTATTGCTGACCAGAAGTTCAGTGTTCTAGTTTTACGCAGCGACCTTGTTACTGGGCTATCTGACTTTGGCTATTATTTGTCGGATATGATGTTGCATTTTCTTGTCGTTTTTATTGCTTTTTTTGCTATGGTTAAGTCAGGAAAATGGCAACAAATCAACAGTAGAAAGTTTAAAGGATCCTATCTTTTCTATTCCTTCCTAGCTCTGCTTGCTTTTGTTGCTTGGAATTTTGTCACCTTTTTTCTTTTCCCACCTACTCGAAATGAAATTTCTTATCAACATGCTGCTCCTACTTTTACAGGAGCTACGGCATTTTTGATGTATTTTTTTTATCCTGTGATTGCAGGTCCCATTTTTGAAGACATGATTTATCGTGGATTAGTGATGACTGCTCTGGAAAAAGGGAAGAAATGGGGACTGGATGTACTCGGATCAGCTATATTATTTGGAATCTTGCACATTAGTAATCACGGTTGGGTCTTGACAGACTTTGTCTTCTATATGGGTGGCGGACTCATATTTGCAGTCTTGTTTAGAGTGACAAAGTCAATTTATTGGCCTATGGGATTGCATATAGTCTACAATGGCATTGGTCAGATTTTGATGTTATTGCACTAGGATCTGGTTAGTAGCTAAAGACATGATGAGGTGTGTAGTGAAAAAGGCTGTGTAGGCTATCTATATGATATGGGATAGACTGGGCATACAGGATTTATTAGGATGTTTTGGAATAAAAATTCCCATTTGAATTTAAAAAGGAGTTGTGATGAAAGTATTTCTTCAAAATAGAGATTTTAGGCAATTAACTATCAACCAGTGGATTTCAACGCTTGGGGATACGATTTTTTATCTGGCCTTCCTGAATTATGTGGCAGATGCCTCGTTTGCCCCTTTGGCGATTTTACTCATCACGATTTCAGAAACCCTGCCCCAAGTTCTACAAATCTTTCTGGGAGTTTTGGCGGATTTTCAACATCATCGTGTCTTGAAATACACAGTCATTAGTTTTGCAAAATTTTTGCTTTACTCTATAGTGTCCCTATCGCTTTCAGGGCAGTCCTTTTCCTTAGTACTAGTAGCCTTTATTTGTCTGATTAACCTCTTGTCTGACACATTGAGTTATTTTTCAGGCGCCATGCTCACTCCGATTTTCATTAGAATTATTGGGCAAGACTATCTGGCAGAAGCTATTGGCTT
>CAKQBM010000154.1 GCA_934216185.1 uncultured Streptococcus sp.
ACTTTTGATTTTAGGGCTCTATGCTCCTATGTTGACTGGTTTTAAAACCTTTGACCTCTTGGGAACCTTCTTCCCGATTGGAATCGGTGCAGGTGCAACTCTCATCATTTTTTCAAAATTGATGGATTATGCCTTAAATAACTATCACTCACGCGTCTATCATTTCATCATCGGTATCGTCCTATCAAGTACTCTTTTGATCTTGATTCCAAATGCAGGAAACGCTGAAAGTATCCAATACACTGGTATTTCTCTTGTTGGGTATGTCATCATCGCCTTCTTCTTTGCCTTGGGAATCTGGCTTGGTATTTGGATGAGCCAACTGGAGGATAAGTATAAATAATGGCAAAAAAAGTTAAAATCAAAAAAACATTAGTAGAACAAATCCTGTCTAAAGCAGGTATCCCACATCAGGGGATTCAAATCAATGCCCTGGAAGGAGAGCTTCCTCAAGGTTATGAACGAGATCAGATTTTCAAAACCTTGGCTCTTTTGGGAGATAAAACAGGACCGATTATCGGAATTGTCCCTATCACTCAACACTTGTCTGAAAAGAAACTAGCCAAAATTTCTGGCAATAAAAAAGTGAGCATGATTCCCCAAAAGGACTTGGAAAAAACAACAGGTTATATTCATGGAGCCAATAATCCTGTTGGTATTCGTCAAAAACATAATTACCCCATTTTTATCGATAAGATCGCTCTAGACTTGGATCAAATGATTGTCTCTGCAGGAGAGGTCGGTCACAGCATTATCGTCGCACCACAAGACTTAGCTAATTTTGTAAAGGCTGACTTTGCAGATATCTTGGAGGGCAGCAAGTAATGAAACTCTACTTTGTCCGCCACGGTCGCACCATCTGGAACCAAGAAGGACGCTTTCAAGGTGCTAGTGGAGATTCTCCCCTACTTCCTGAATCCATTGACACCCTAAAACAACTTGGCCAATATCTCAAGGAAATTCCTTTTGATCAGATTTATTCAAGTGATTTACCTCGAGCGGTCAAATCTGCTGAAATTATCCAAAGTCAACTCCAGGCGCCCTGTCCTTTAGAATGTATTCCTAATCTCCGTGAATGGCAGCTAGGGAAGTTGGAAGGTTTGAAAATCGCAACCTTGGAAGCTATTTACCCGCAACAAATCAAAGCTTTCCGATTTAATCTTGCCAAGTTTGACACAAAAATGTTCGGAGCCGAATCCCTCTATAGCACCACGCAACGGACCATCCAATTTATCAAATCACTCAAAGATAGTCCAGCTGAGCGTATTCTAATTGTCGGCCACGGCGCCAATCTTACTGCCAGTCTTCGTACTCTTCTAGGCTATAAAGAACCACTTCTTCGTAAAGATGGCGGTCTAGCAAATGCCAGCCTGACCATTCTAGAAACCCATGATTTTGAAACATTCACTCTTGATACGTGGAATGATACTTCCTATCAATAACAGAACTTGATTTTAGCGTCAAGTTCTTTTTAGTTTTGAAAGATTATCCGTGAATTTCTTGGATATTTATGATAAAATGGGAGTATCGCAAAAAATGACTCATCGTATTCAATTTTGAGTAAAACTAGGAGGATCCCATGTCAACAGAACATATGGAAGAACTAAATGACCAGCAGATCGTTCGCCGTGAAAAAATGGCTGCGCTCCGTGAACAAGGAATTGATCCTTTCGGAAAACGCTTTGAACGCACTGCAAATTCACAAGAATTAAAAGATAAATATGCCGACCTCGATAAAGAACAATTACATGATAAAAACGAAACAGCTACTATCGCAGGACGCTTGGTAACCAAACGTGGTAAAGGTAAAGTAGGTTTTGCCCACCTTCAAGACCGCGAAGGTCAAATCCAGATCTACGTTCGTAAGGATGCTGTCGGTGAAGAAAATTACGAAATCTTCAAAAAAGCTGACCTTGGTGACTTCCTTGGTGTCGAAGGTGAAGTAATGCGTACAGATATGGGAGAACTCTCTATCAAAGCTACTCACATCACTCACTTGTCTAAAGCACTTCGCCCACTTCCTGAGAAATTCCACGGTTTGACAGACGTTGAAACAATTTACCGTAAACGTTACCTTGACTTGATTTCTAACCGTGAAAGCTTTGAGCGTTTTGTCACTCGTTCAAAGATCATCTCTGAAATCCGTCGTTACCTTGATCAAAAAGGTTTCCTTGAAGTCGAAACACCTGTTCTTCACAACGAGGCTGGTGGTGCTGCTGCCCGTCCATTTATCACACACCACAATGCCCAAAACATTGACATGGTACTTCGTATCGCGACTGAGCTTCACTTGAAACGCCTTATCGTCGGTGGTATGGAACGTGTCTATGAAATCGGCCGTATCTTCCGTAATGAAGGAATGGATGCCACTCATAACCCTGAATTTACTTCTATCGAAGTCTACCAAGCTTATGCAGACTTCCAAGACATCATGGACTTGACGGAAGGCATTATCCAACACGCTGCTAAATCAGTTAAAGGTGATGACCCAGTTAACTACCAAGGAACTGAAATCAAGATTAACGAACCATTTAAACGTGTTCACATGGTGGATGCTATCAAGGAAATTACTGGTGTAGATTTCTGGCAAGACATGACTTTCGAGGAAGCCAAAGCTATCGCTGCTGAGAAGAAAGTTCCAGTTGAGAAACACTATACTGAAGTTGGTCACATTATCAATGCCTTCTTTGAAGAGTTTGTTGAAGAAACCTTGATCCAACCAACCTTTGTCTATGGACATCCAGTAGCTGTATCTCCGCTCGCGAAGAAAAATCCTGAAGACGAACGCTTTACTGACCGTTTCGAGCTCTTTATCATGACTAAGGAGTACGGTAATGCCTTTACTGAGTTGAACGACCCAATCGACCAACTTAGCCGTTTTGAAGCCCAAGCTAAAGCCAAAGAACTTGGTGACGATGAAGCGACAGGTATCGACTACGACTACATTGAAGCACTTGAATACGGTATGCCACCAACAGGTGGTTTGGGAATCGGTATCGACCGTCTCTGCATGCTCCTCACTGATACAACTACTATCCGTGACGTATTGCTCTTCCCAACAATGAAATAAACTCTTATCCTCTGGTACTTGCCAGAGGTTTTTTTTTACAGTAAAAAGAAATAGACTGAAGTTTTCACCTCAGTCTATTTTTCTATCGGACTGTAGAAAGGAAGTTTCTTTCTTAGTCTTCTTTTTTCTTACGAGCTACAAGTCCGAATGCACCCAACATTCCAAGAAGTCCAAGACTAGCTAGACCAGCCTTATCTTCTGTACCAGTATTTGGTAATTCCTTCTTATCATTGGATACGGTTGTTTCAGCTACTTGTTTAGAATCTGTAGAACTTGTCTGAACTGGAGTAGCTACTGGTTTTTCTGGACTTGTAGGAGTCTCAGGAGAGCTTGGTTGCTCTTGATTGATTGGATTCTTCACTTTCTTATAGTGATGTAGGGTATTTCCTTTAGCATCAGTTGTTGAATGACTAAATTCATATCCTTCCAACTCTATTGGATTGTGTTTTCCTTCTTTATCTGAAGTAATTCGGTTACCATTTTCATCAAGATATTCCGTTACAACCTGAACAGTTGAATCGCCATTTTGAGAAATGACTCCTCCACCATTTTGTGATTTAGGTGTTACTGTTACAGGAACTTCCACTGTAATAATACGACCATCAGGTAATTTCACTTTCACTTTAACAACTGGTTTTGCTCCAGGTGTTTCAGTTGTTGGAATTTTTCCTACTTCAACAATTTCCCATCCTTCTGGTAAACCTACTTTCTTAATAACATCCTCTTTCGTAATAGGTGTTCCAACTTCCACTACAATAGGAGTTACTTTCGGTGTTACGATGATTGGTACTTCTACTTCAACAATCTCACCAGTTGGTACTTTAACCTTCACTTTAACGCTTGGTTTCACTCCAGCCGGAATTGTTGTTGGAATTTCTCCTACTTCGACAATTTCCCATCCTGGTTCTTTCGGAAGATCGATATGTCCTTTCACATCATCTGGTGTGATTGGAGTTCCTTGTGGTACAACAATTTGTCTTACGGTTGGCGTAACGATGACTGGTACATCGACAGT
>CAKQBM010000155.1 GCA_934216185.1 uncultured Streptococcus sp.
CCTTTTTTGATTTTGTAGTTGTCAGCGATGCGAGCTCCTGGAAGTGCCACCATAACCTTGATACCAGCACGCACATTTGGGGCACCACAAACGATCTGACGGGCTTCTTCTTCGCCAACGTTAACCTGACAAACATGGAGGTGAGTTTCTGGCACATCTTCGTAAGACAAGACCTCACCGACGACAATTTTTGAGAGACCAGCAGCTGGTGATTCGACACCTTCTACCTCGATCCCTGTAGTTGACATTTTTTCAGCCAACTCCTGTGATGGCACATCAATGTCCACCAATTCTTTTAACCATTTATAAGATACAAGCATAATTCTGATTGTAAGGTTCCACCAAGTGTGACCTTTTCAATTCCTTTCTTTTTCTTCGAGTCAGTCTTAACGAACTCTCTAAAGAGTACCTGATTAAGACTGTATTTCAGTGTTCAATCTTATTTAAACTGTTCTGAGAAGCGGACATCTCCTTGGTAGAAGCCACGGATATCATTGATTCCGTAACGGAGCATAGCTACACGCTCTTGACCAAGACCAAAGGCAAAGCCAGAGTAAACAGTCGCATCGATACCACTCATTTCAAGGACACGTGGGTGAACCATACCTGCACCCATAATTTCGATCCAACCTGTTTTCTTACATACGTTACAGCCTTCTCCACCACACTTGAAGCATGAAACGTCAACCTCAACAGATGGTTCCGTAAATGGGAAATAAGATGGACGCAAACGAATTTGACGCTCTTCGCCAAACATTTTTTGTACAATCAACTGAAGGGTTCCTTGAAGATCCGCCATTGAGATATTTTTCCCAACAACCAAGCCTTCAATTTGGTGGAATTGGTGACTGTGGGTCGCATCGTCTGTATCACGACGGAAGACACGCCCTGGTGAGATCATTTTCAAAGGACCTTTAGAGAAATCATGGGCATCCATAGCACGCGCCTGAACTGGAGACGTGTGAGTACGAAGCAAGATTTCTTCTGTGATGTAGAAAGTGTCCTGCATATCACGGGCTGGGTGGTCTTTAGGAAGGTTCATACGCTCAAAGTTGTAGTAGTCTTGCTCCACTTCAAAACCATCCACGACTTGGTACCCCATACCGATGAAAATATCTTCAATTTCTTCACTGGTTTGTGTCAAAACATGACGATGGCCAGTCGCAACTGGGCGACCTGGAAGTGTCACATCGATACTCTCGCTAGCCAGTTGAGCTGCAACTTTCTTTTCTTCCAAGAGTTTAGCTGTTTCTTCAAAGGCTGCTGTCAAGACATCACGCGCTTCATTGACGTGTTTCCCGATAATTGGACGCATCTCAGCAGAGACGTCTTTCATCCCTTTGAGGATTTCAGTAAGCGAACCTTTTTTCCCAAGGACAGAGACACGCAAGTCTTGCATCTCTTTTTCATTTTCAGCAGTAATCTGCTTCAAGCTAGCCAGCGTTTCTTCACGAAGCGCTTTTAATTGTTCTTCAATAGTTGACATAATTCCTCCATCAGTCTCTCGTAGATAAAAAGAAAACCACATGTCAAAAACTCCACTCGGAGCGTTGACACGCGGTACCATCCGTTTTCATCTGACAAGTCAGACCTTCATTTCTAAATCCATACGCAAGTGAATTCACCCAGCTTTCATATAGAGAGCTTGCAGTCACGGCTCTCCTCCCTGATATACTTCCCTTGAGTTACTAGTCTTGCGGATTCCTATTCAATTACTACTTAGTTTATCAGATTTTTAGTTAAAAAACAAGTTAGATTAGACTAATTTCAATATAAAACTCGTTCCTTTTTCTGTTGCTCCATCTTCCACAAATCCAAGCGACTTGAAACACCTCCTAGAAGCATGATTGTAGGTATAGATTTCCTTGACTTTCAATTCTTTCCATCCTTTTACTCGAGCCAATTCAATCAAAGTACTTAGAACCTTTTTCCCAAGTCCTCGATGTTGGTAAGCGGGATTCCCAATCACAATGGGGAGATTATCCTGAGATAGAGTAACATCCCCAATTGGAAACCATTCTCCCTTCTCCTTAACTTCAATCCAAAAAAGCTCACCATGCTTATCCAAATAGGAATACATAGCTTCCAAGGTCGCTGGACTGTACGGTCTCTTCACACCATCTACGAGGTAAACCAAGTTCACATCCTGATACCAAGCAAAAGCTTCCTCACAATGATTGACCTGATAATAAGGAACAAGACGCAGTGTATTATCTATTTGTAGGGTCTGTTTCATCTTCTTTCCTTTTCAATAAGAGAGTTGCTGCTTGATTAAAACCCTCACACCAGTTATACCATTTTGCTTCATACTCATCTTGAGCTAAGATATGATTTTTTAAATCCAGAACAGAGTAAATCTTTCTTTCCTCACAAGCTTGCGCATAGAGATGATATAGTTCATTACCGCCGTCTCTATCAAACTCAGCAGAAATCGTATCTTGACCTGCCAATAAAGCCTGATAAGCCCTGTGATGCCCATCTGTAATCAACAAGTAATCTCCGAACGCAAGAATACTGATTGGATCAATATTGATTATTTCTGCCGACTGATAAAGTGTCTGGATACCTTCTAGTTTCTTTTCTGATAAGTATAGTTGAGTTGGATGAAGATCTTTTATATTGACTTTCATTTCTTTCTCCTCAAGCGAATTCAATACTCACTTCTGCTTGCCTTTAAAGCGCCATTGGAAGCGGAGCTTGTCATAGAAAGGAAATTCGATAAACAAGACTCCCAAGCCCACACAAAGACTGGCAAGAACGTCTGATGGATAATGAACTCCCAGATAGACCCTTGATACCAACACACTGACTAGGTAGAGACCTAGCACGATTTGCACGATTCTTCTCCAGACTGGATCTTTAATTCGTTGACTGAGAATGACAATCAGAGAACCGACCATCAAGGTTACAGCCAGAGAATGGCCACTTGGAAAGGAAAATCCCTTCTCCTCAACCAAGTGTAAAATAGCTGGTCGTGGGCGCTGGTAGATATTTTTAAAGGTCACGATTAAAAGACCTGCCAAAGCCAGATTTCCCAGCATGAAGAAACTTTCTATCTTCCACCGCTTACGATAAAAGGCAAAAGCTGTAATAACAACCCAAGTGATAATCACTGGAATATCAATCAAGCGTGTGATGGCTCGGAAAAGAATAGTCAAGTAATCTGGCAAGTCTCCTCGAATGGCAGTCTGAATCGATTGGTCAAAACCGACCAGCGTTTCAGGGTAAAATTTGACCATGTAGCCAAGAATAACGAAAAGTAAAAGGGCAAAACTGCCCTTCATTAAAAATGTTTGTTTATCTTTCATAGTGTTTTAAGGTTGGTTTCAAAAGGACGTACAACAACCAGAATGAAACGGAAAAGATTACACCCTCAATCAAGTTAAAAGGTAATACCATGGTCATTAGGTAGTTGGAAAGTCCCAAAATTTTTCCAATATCAAAGTTAGCAAACTTAGCGTACAAAGGAACAGCATAAACATAGTTGAGAACCAACATAGCCACGGTTAAACCAATAGTTCCAGCTAGAGAGCCTAGTAGGAAACGAAGGGTTGTCCGTTCCTTTTTCCAAATCAAAGCAAAGACGATGACAAAAACTCCCAAAGCTACGATATTCATCGGCAAACCAATGTAAGTATTCACTCCTTGACTATTAAGAAGCAATTTCAAGAGTGAGCGAAGCAAGAGAATTCCTAGAGCAGCAGGCAAATCCATGACCACCAAGCCCACAAGGACTGGCAAGATACTAAATTCGATCTTGAGGAAGGATGCCGCTGGCAAAAGCGGAAAGTCAAAGTACATCAGCACAAATGAGATGGCTGATAAAATCGCAATGGTCGAAAGTCGACGTGTGTTTGTCATAACAGGTTCCTCCAATTTTCTATAAAATCAGAAGAAGTTAGAAAGGATTCCTCTATCTATTCTCACTTTTTATATCCCAAATCTTCCCTCTCACTCTATTGAGCAAGCGGTTACAGTTTGGCTATAAATCTATCAGAACAGACAAAGCTATTCTTTCGTCTTCTCCCATCCAGACTATACTGTCGGTTGTGGAATCTCACCACATCAGCTT
>CAKQBM010000156.1 GCA_934216185.1 uncultured Streptococcus sp.
TTATACTCAATGAAAATCAAAGAGCAAACTAGGAAGCTAGCCACAGGTTGCTCAAAACACTGTTTTGAGGTTGCAGATGGAAGCTGACGTGGTTTGAAGAGATTTTCGAAGAGTATTATTCTGCAGCTTGTTGCCAACGTTTGGCTAGCATATGAGACAAACTAGAAATTGCTAGGTTAAAGCTGAAGTAGATGAGGGCAATCAGGATATAAAGACTGAAGACTTGCTCTGGTTCGAAATAACGGCCCATGAGAATTTGGCTAGCTCCAAAGAGTTCTTGTAGGGCGATAACAGAGTAGAGAAGACTGGTATCCTTAATTACGGTTACAAACTGGGAAATGATGGCTGGCAGCATTTTGCGGATGGCTTGTGGGAGAATGATGTGGTAGAGGATTTGGGCTGAGGTAAATCCTTGTGACATTCCTGCTTCGTACTGTCCCTTGTCCACGGCATTGAGACCGCCTCGGATAATCTCAGCCAAGGCTGCTGAGGTAAAGAGAGTAAAGGCAGTGATTCCTGCTGGAGTAGACTTCATCTTGAAAACCAAAAAGATAGTGAAAATCCAGAGGAGGTTGGGAACGTTGCGTACAAACTCGATATAAATGCTGGAGATAATGCGTAAGACAGGATTTTTGCCATTTCTCATGACAGCTAGCACCGTTCCGATAAGGGTAGAGAGGACGATGGCAATCAGAGAAATGTAGAGGGTCAAGCCAAATCCCTTAAAGATAAAGACTAGGTTATCTGGGGTTAAAACTTCTAAAATGGATTCCATAGTAACCTCCTAAAGTGAATAGGCTTTTTTGTTGGCTTGCTCCATCTTGCGACCAAACTGGGCAACGGGGAAGCAAAGAGCAAAGTAGAGCAGAGCAGCACCTAAAAATGCTGGAATGTAGTTTCCGTTAAGTGCCGACCAAGACTTGGTCACAAACATCAAGTCCACTCCAGAGATGATAGCGACTGTCGAGGTGTTCTTGATGAGGTTGACGATTTGGTTGGTCAAAGGAGGGAGAATGATACGGAAGGCCTGAGGTAAGATAATCAAGCGCATGGCACTGATATAGGTAAAACCTTGCGACAAGGCGGCCTCCATCTGACCGCTAGGAATAGACTGAATGCCTGAGCGAATCACCTCAGCGATATAGGCTCCGTGATAGAGTCCCACGCAGAGAACAGCTGTCCAATAAATCGGAATCATGATGATATGGTCACTGATAAGAGGTAGGCCATAAAAAACGATAACAAACTGCACCAAGAGGGGAGTGTTTTGGTAAAATTCAACAAAGATGCGAGCCAAAATGCGCAAAATTGGACGTTTGCTGGTTGACATAGCTCCAAAGAAGATGCCCAAAACCATGGCGAGGATAAAGGATCCAATTGCTAGGGCAAGGGTGAAGAGGAAACCATTGAAAAATTGTCCAAAATCCTGAAAATAGGCTGTCCAAGATGATAAATCTGTCATAGGGTGTCCTCCTTAATCTGCGGTATGGCTAGATGGTTTGAGCTTGTAACGGTCATAAAGTTTTTGCAAACTACCATCCTTGCTCCATTTAGTAACCAAGTTATCAAGATAGTTGTTGAGCTCGGTATTTGATTTCTTGGTAACAATACCGTAGTCAGATGGCTTGAAACTATCATCCAGTAGTACTGTGCGCTTGCTGATGTAGCCAGACAGAATCGAGCGGTCAACGGAAAAGGCATCGATACGGTGAGCGTGTAGGGAAGTAATCAATTCTGGGTAGGAACCAAGTTCGACGAATTTAAACTTCAGGCCTTTCTTTTTACCCAGTTCAGTAATCAGGCGTTGGGTGATGGAACCTTGGGCGACTCCGATGGTTTTGCCATTTAGGTCCTCAATCTTTTTGATTTTGGCAGATTTATTGACCAAAAATCCAGAAGCGTCTGTGTAGTAGGGACTGGTAAAGTTGTAGAGTTTTTTGCGTTCGTCTGTGATGGTAAAGGTCGCGATATCCATATCGACCTGTTCATTGTCTAGAAGGGGGCCACGAGTTTGCGCTGTAACAGGCACATAGCGAACCTTGACCTTGAGCTCATCAGCTACCATTTTGGCCAAGTCGGTTTCGATACCAGAATAGGTTCCTGTCTTAGGATCCTTGTAGCCAAAATTGGGAACGTCTTGTTTCACACCAACAACTAGCTCGCCTCTCTTTTGAATGTCTGCGACACTGGTATCAGCCTGAGCTGGTTTTGTAGCAGCAAGGCCGAAAAGGCTAATCAGTAATGCTGATAAAAAGAATTTCTTTTTCATAGGTGCCTCCTTATTTGACTTTGTCACTTTCGTGGTTGATGATTTTGCTGAGGAATTGTTGAGCACGAGGTTCGCTTGGATTGTCGAAAAAGTCATCAACATCTGTTGTATCTACCAAAACTTCTCCGTCAGCCATAAAAATGATGCGGTCAGCAACTTCACGGGCAAAGCCCATTTCATGAGTAACGACAATCATATTCATACCATCGTGGGCCAATTTTTGCATAACTGCCAGAACATCGCCGATAGTTTCAGGGTCAAGAGCAGATGTTGGTTCATCAAAGAGAAGGAGTTCAGGATGCATAGCAAGTCCACGAGCAATGGCGATTCGTTGTTTTTGTCCACCAGATAGCATGGCTGGATATGAATCTTTCTTGTCCCACATATTTACAAATTCCAGATATTTTTGAGCTGTTTTTTCAGCTTCTTTTTTATCAATTCCTAGAACTTTTATGGGTGCGAGTGTTACGTTTTCTAACACTGTTTTATGCGGATAGAGATTAAAATGTTGGAAAACCATGCCGACTTCCTTGCGAAGAGGCACCAAATCTTTCTGGCTGGCACCAGCAACTTGGTGACCATTTACTAGAAGACTTCCCTTGTCCACAGCCTCCAAACCATTGATGGTGCGGATAAGAGTGGATTTCCCAGAACCAGAAGGGCCTAGGAGGACAACGACTTGCCCTTTTTCAAAACGGAGATTGATGTCGCGGAGTGCGTGATAGTCTCCGTAATATTTTTCGACGTGTTCAAATTCTACTAAAGCCATAAGGAATCTCCTTTGTGTTAGATTTTATAACATGATTTTACACCAAAAGAATTGCCTTGTCAAATCATATCTTAAAAATTCACTAAAATTTTATAAAAAAGCAATCTGGATAGAGAAAAAGCCTAAATCGTGTTATAATGAAGCAATAGAATTCTTAGAAAGAGTGGATGTCTTTTTGATAACACCTACTTATGAATGGCAATTTGCCCCGCAGGTTGAAGATGCGGATTTTACAAAGATAGCCAAGAAGGCTGGGCTGGGTCCTGAGGTGGCTCGCTTATTATTTGAGAGGGGGATTCAGAACCAAGAAAGTCTGAAGAAGTTTTTAGAACCTTCTTTGGAGGACTTGCATGACCCTTATCTGCTCCATGATATGGACAAGGCAGTGGCTCGGATTCGTCAGGCTATTGAAGAAGGGGAAAATATTCTTATCTATGGAGACTACGATGCGGATGGTATGACTTCGGCTTCGATTGTGAAGGAAAGTTTGGAACAGCTTGGCGCCGAGTGCCGTGTTTACCTACCCAATCGTTTTACTGATGGCTATGGACCTAATGCAAGTGTTTATAAATACTTTATCGAGCAAGAAGGGATTTCCTTGATTGTGACAGTGGATAATGGGGTTGCTGGTCATGAGGCTATTGAATTGGCCCAGTCTATGGGAGTAGATGTCATTGTGACCGACCATCATTCCATGCCTGAAATCCTGCCAGATGCCTATGCTATCGTTCATCCTGAGCATCCAGACGCGAATTATCCTTTCAAATATTTGGCTGGTTGTGGAGTGGCTTTCAAGCTGGCTTGTGCCCTTTTAGAGGAAGTGCAAGTGGAACTACTGGACTTGGTTGCTATTGGTACCATTGCAGATATGGTGAGTCTGACGGATGAGAACCGTATCTTGGTTCAATATGGTCTAGAAATGTTGGGGCATACTCAGCGTATTGGTCTACAAGAAATGCTGGACATGGCTGGGATTGCTGCCAATGAAGTGACAGAAGAAACGGTTGGTTTCCAGATTGCTCCTCGTTT
>CAKQBM010000157.1 GCA_934216185.1 uncultured Streptococcus sp.
TTCTTTCCATTGCCCTACCATTTTCTATCTTTCCATTGATTTATCTCACATCTAAGAAATCATTGATGGGCGAATTTGCCAATGCGAAATGGAATACTATCTTAGGATATGTAGTTGCAATCATACTGACTATTCTCAATATTAAGCTTCTTTTCGATATTTTTTAAACTTGTTTTAAATCAATCACCGCTTCAGCGTGAAGATTGATAAAGAGATAGTAATAGTGGTTAATTCATAAAAAGCATAACTATAGTAGCGTGAAATAAGAACTGAACAAATTGATTTTGGAATTTTAATCAATTTATAACAATATTTTAGAAGTCGTGTTGGACTATTCCAGATTCAGTTTCCTATAATAGACTGGATAAAAAGTTTTTAAGATAAGGAAAACGCATAATATCAGGTGCCGAAAAGCCTTGATATTATGCGTTTTGTTGTAGGAATATTTACTTCATTTTTTCCTGCAAATGAGTTTTTCCAAGTCTCACTCAATACTTTGTATAATTGTCCTCAATCAGTTTTTGCGATAAGCTTTAATACTGTGACTATACCATTCTTGCATTTCTTTTGATGGTGGTGTCATATAATCGCCATACATCTGGGTTAAAAATTGGTCATATTTTTTAGGAACTGGCAACATACGGCCTTCAAACTCAGTTAAGATGAGTTCTTTAAAGGTATCAACTGGGAAGACTTCTTTCATTCCTTCTTTACCAATCCCAATTCCTCCTTCATATTGAGGATTGCTGGTTGCAGCATTTTTGACTAGCTGATCAATTTTCTTGTAAAAGTAGCGAGGATTGACAAAGCGGAGGGCGTACCAGCTACATAATCTTAGTAAATCTTTTAACTTGCTGTCACCGTGAACTGCGCGTGATTTTTTGATATAAGCCAGTTGACGAAGGGCCACATACTTATAACTCTTATCGACTATGCTCAAATCTGTAAAGCGATCAATTGGGAAGACATCGATAAAGAGACTAGTGTCATGACGCTTGTACTTAACATGGTCTTCGATAACAGTAGAAGTATCTAAAATCGATGCAAAATTATGGAAGTACCAAGAAGAGGTGTCGTAGGAAAGAACCTTGTAGCGAGGGTGATTTTCTTTCTCAATAACCTCCAGTAAACGCTCATAATCCTCACGATAAAGGGAAATATCAATATCATCATCCCAAGGAATCATACCTTTGTGGCGGATAGCTCCAAGCATGGTACCATAACTGAGAAAATAAGGAATATTATGTTTTTTACAAGTCTCATCAATATAATCTAGCAGGGCTAGTTGGATTTCTTTAATTTCTTCTTTTTCTAAATATTGCATCCTAATCCTCCAATTTGTAAGCGTGAAATTCATGACTGTAGAAGCGTTTTTCTTCTGGTGGCAAGGTCATATAATCCCCATAAAATTGAGTCAAAATAGTATCAAATTTTTCAGGTGCAGGAAGGGTCAAATTCTCAAAGGGTAAATCAATTGTGTTATCAAAGGTACCACTTGGGAAGACTTCCTTTTCTTTAAATTTGGAAGGGATAAAGGCCATGTACTGACCATTCTCACGACTATATTTTTGAATTTCTTTCTCGATTCTATTTGCAAAATAACGAGGAGAAACAGGTCGAAGGAGCAACCAAAAGGCTGTTCGTATCCAATCTTTTAAAAGGCTATCTTTATAGACGATATTTTTGTGTTTGCTGAAAGACAGAAGTTTGAAGCTTTCCAGTTTGTAACAAGTATCAATGACCTTAGGATCATCAAAGCGATCCATCGGGAAAATGTCTATAAAGACACCCGACTCATAGGTTTTTGTATTTCGAGTATCGATTATTTTAGTCGTACTGTCGATGATTTTAATAAAGTTGTTAAAGTAATTCTTATCTGTCTCTAAGGATAAGAGTTTGTATTTGCTTTTTTCTTTTTGAAAAATGTTGATAAATCGTTGATAGTCTTCTCGAGGCATGGAAAGATCAATATCGTCGTCCCAAGGGATAAAGCCCTCATGTCTAACTGCCCCAATCAGAGTCCCGTAGTTAATAATATAGTTGATATTGTGCTTTTTACAAAGAGTATCAATATAATCCAAAATTTCTAATTCAATTTGTTTGGCATCTTCAATGGTTAATTGTTTCATTTTAAACTCCTATGATTTTTTGAATTTATTTTTTAAGGCTAGGACATGGTTTAAAAATTCATAGAAAATGCTATCTTTGGTAAAGACTAGTAGACCAATATAAGAGATAGCTGATAGCAAGACAATCAAACCAGTATTAATCAAAAATGGCAAATTAATGACCATAGCCACAGGATACAAGAAATTAATCAGGAAATAAATTCCTACAAAGGAAAGTGAAAAGAGAGAGTATCGAACAGTATAGCTAAAGATATGTCCCAAGTGGATAAGCTGTTTTCTATGGATGAAAATGATATAGAAAACAAGTAGAGAGGCCTCTGATAGCATAGTTGTTAGTAGGTAGTATTCAGGAGCCACGATATGGTTGAAAAAGAGGAAACTATTTAAGCCCAAATTGAGTAGCCCAGCAAAGACAGTATAGACTGTGATACGTTTTTCATAGCCATTTGTAAAGAGAATTTGGGAACCAAGAATAGTATCTAGCGCTAGGATAATCGTCCGAAAAGCGAAGAGAGAGGTCAAGATGCCACCCCCGATATATTTTTCACTACCGTAAAGGAGGATGGCATTTGGTCCTAAAACCATTAGCCCAAAACTTAAAGGAATAATAAAGAAGTTAAAGATTCGACTACCTCTATTAACCAAGGAAACATAGGCTTCTTTGTCTCCTTTCCCCAAATAGTAACTGAGACGGGGCACACTCACTCCAATTGCACCTGTTACAACACCAGCTATAACGGTCACAATACGCTGAGCCATGGTATAGTAACTAACGTTGACATCAATCCCTGTTTTAACGAGGAAGAGACGATCCAAAAATGTGAAGAGCATATTGGCATTGGCAAAGACCAACATGGCTGTTAGAGGGAGAAAGAGTGGTTTGAAATCACTTAGGTGAATCTTAACAAGTTTGATGTCTCTTTTAATCCAAAAATAACTAATCAGATAGTTAATCAGCGTCGATAAACTCATCACAAGTGTATAGACAACAATATCGTGCTCATTTTTAACAAAAAGGAAAATAGAGACCAACATCAGGATACGGATGAAGGCAGTCTTGTAAAAAAGAAAACTGTAATTTTCCAGAGCTTCATTGACCCACTCGATTGAAAAAATCTGGGCAATGAGTTGAATCCCCATAACAAGGTAGACTTCTTTGATGATTGGATTATCTGTAAAGAAGAGAGGATAGGCAAGGATATAGACAGCGGTGGTCAAAATCGTACAAGCTATGCACAAATAAAAAAGACTAGAGAAAGTTCTATTCAGATCTTTTTTGTTATCCTTGACATTACTGATGGCCCGTAAACCGTAGTTATAGACTCCATAAGTTGCAAAGGGCAAGAAAAATGACAAAATAGTGTCGACTGAGTTGAAGTAACCATAGTCAGTTCGGTCCAAGACACGCGCGACGTAGGTACCAGTTAAGATGGGAAAAATAATATTTAAGACACGAATTCCCATATAAGATAGAGCATTTAATTTTATACTTTTCATTCAATTTACCTCGTTTTTCATTATATCATAAAGTCAGCTAATAAGAAATGAAGGGCAGTAATACTCTTCGAAAATCAAATTCAAACCACGTCAGCGTCGCCTTACCGCACTCAAGTACAGCTTACGGCTAGCTTCCTAGTTTGCTTTTTGATTTTCATTGAGTATAAGTCAAGTAATCGCTTTGAAGTCTCAAAGTTTGATTTTAAGTTTTTTTTAAGGAAAGTATATTATTCTGAAGAACTCTAAAATTTCACAGCCATTTATTGGTAATGACTACAGAATTCCTAGTCATTACTAGAAATGGACTAGTTTCTTTGAATAATAGAACTCCTTAATCCTTCTATTCTAGAACGGGAGGGCCGGTATTTCTTTCATGATAGGACTAGATTGTGGTATAATAGAGAGAATAAGTTTTTTTAGTAAGACAAA
>CAKQBM010000158.1 GCA_934216185.1 uncultured Streptococcus sp.
CCAATTTCACAAGAAGAATCGTTCTCATCTATTGCAACGATGCTGATATCTCCTATCACCTGCTCTGGCTTTTCTTTGAGACAAATGGCCCATTTGTAATAGTTGGGATTTGTATAGGAGGCAACCCAATTACGAATCGAGTTTCGAGTGACCTCGACATCAGGATGAGGATCCCAGGTGACATAGGTCAGATTCTCAACTGATGAAGCCCAATTCTGAAACATGGCTTCTGCATCACTTTCCACAAATCTTCGCAAGATTAAACGATCTGTCTGTAATATTTGCGTACCGATAGATTTCATGACGCTACCTCGCTTTCTGATAGATGATTCTATGTCCAATCTCAATTTAAATTTACTTTGCTTTTGAATTTCAAGGTAATAAGCTAAAAAGGTCCCCCGGACCTTCCTCGCTTACTTGTTTCCATGCTCGGGGTAAAAGGACTAAACTCAGCAACAGCTAAAAAACAAATGTTTCATCTAGCTCCTTGACGCAGTCGCTGTCTGGTTTGAAATGCGCTTTACCAAGCTTTTTCAAACCTAGTCATCGTTGCGGGGGTGAGACAAAGAAATCGAACTCTGTGAGTTACCGAATCTGCCTCGTTTTCTTATTTCTAGGCTCGGGTTAAAAGGACTAAACTCAGTAACAGCTAAAAAACAAGTGTTTCATCTAGCTCCTTGACGCAGTCGCTGTCTGGTTTGAAATGCGCTTTACCAAACTTTTTCAAACCTAGTCATCGTTGCGGGGGTGAGACAACGGAATCGAACTCTTCGAGTTACCGGACCTTCCTCGTTTTCTTATTTCAAGGTGAGAGGCTGAAAACCTCCACTGGAGGTTCCTCATTTTCTTATTTCTAAACTCGGGGTTCAAGGTCCCCCGAACCTCCTCGCTTATTTGTTTCCGTGCTCGGGGTAAAAACCTCCACTGGAGGTTTTCACTCCCAAAAGTCATCAAATACGGTGATGGGTAAGTGGCGTTTATGTTGGCCTTTGTGCCACCAGTTTTCGATCCTTGCTTGAGCTTCTGGGCTGATTGTTTTGCCTTCTAGGTAGTCATCAATTTCTTCATAGGTAACTCCAAGTGCAACTTCGTCAGCTAGACCAGGTTTCTCTTCTTCTAGGTCTGCTGTTGGGATTTTTTCATAAAGGGCTGGGTCTGCACCAAGTTCCTTCAATAGTTGTTTTCCTTGGCGTTTATTGAGACGGAACAGTGGTAAAATATCTGCACCACCGTCACCAAACTTGGTAAAGAAACCTGTGATATTTTCCGCGGCGTGGTCTGTCCCAATGACTGCTCCACTATGGGAACCAGCAAGGGCATACTGAGCAATCATACGGCAACGAGCCTTGATATTGCCCTTGTTGAAGTCTGAAACAGGACTACCTGTCGCTTCAACTGCAGCTGTCATGGCATCAGCTGATTCCTTGATATTCACAACCAAGCTGACATCAGGCTGGATAAAGGCTAGTGCTTTTTGAGCATCTGCTTCATCAGCTTGCACTCCATAAGGCAGGCGGACAGCGATAAATTTGTAGCTATCATCTCCTGTCTCTGCTCGCAGTTCTTCCATAACTAATTGCGCCAAGCGCCCTGCCAAGGTTGAGTCCTGCCCCCCAGAAATCCCTAGTACAAAGGTTTTTAGGAAGGGGTGTTTTTTCAAGTATCTTTTTAAGAAATCAATGGAACGACGAATTTCTTCCTGGGCATCAATCACTGGTTTCACGCCCAGTTCTTGGATAATCGTTTCTTGCAAACTCATTCTTCTTCTCCTTCACCAAGGGCTTCCTTGCGCATCTTATCAATCAAGTCCATCTTGTCTTGCCATACATCACGCGCCAAATCCACTGGATAATGCTGCGGATTGAGCACACGCTTGTACTCATCCCAAAGCTTGTCAAATTCCTTACGAGCATAATCCTGAATCTCAGTCAAGCTAGGCAGGTTGTATATCAATTTCCCGTCTTTGAAGATATCCACCAAGAGAGGAACGGCATCAAAATTACGAACGGTCTTCTTGATGTAAGTATAGGTCGGATGGAACATCTTGATTTCTGTCATGCTGGCAACATCTACGCCATCATAAGTGATATAATCGCCTTCTGACTTGCCTTTTTCATGACTGGTAATGCGCCACACCTGCTTCTTACCTGGCGTAGACACTTTTTCCGCATTATTAGACAGCTTGATGGTATTTCGCATCTGACCATTTTCATCTTCGATTGCAACAATCTTGTAAACTGCCCCAAGAGCTGGCTGGTCATAGGCTGTGATCAGCTTGGTACCCACGCCCCAGACATCAATCTTGGCCTTTTGCATCTTGAGGTTGAGGATGGTATTTTCATCCAAATCATTAGAAGCATAAATCTTAGCCTCTGTAAAGCCAGCCTCATCCAGTTGCTGACGGACTTTCTTGGAAATGTAAGCAATATCCCCAGAGTCAATTCGCACACCCATAAAGTTAATCTGGTCACCCAGCTCACGCGCCACCTGAATGGCAGCGGGTACCCCAATGCGAAGGGTGTCATAGGTATCCACAAGAAAGACGCAATTTTTGTGGGTTGCAGCGTAAGCCTTGAAAGCTTCATAGTCATTGCCATAAACCTGTACCAAAGAATGGGCATGGGTCCCCAAGACAGGAATATCAAAGAGTTTACCAGCACGCACGTTGCTAGTTCCATTGGCACCGCCAATCACCGCTGCGCGTGTTCCCCAGATGGCCGCATCCATTTCTTGAGCCCGACGTGTGCCAAACTCCATCAAGGGTTCATCTTCGATAACCGAACGAATACGAGCTGCCTTGGTAGCGACCAAGGTCTGGTAGTTGACGATGTTCAAAAGAGCCGTTTCGACCAACTGACATTGGGCTAGAGGGCCTTCAACTTGCACAATAGGCTCATTAGCAAAAACCAAGTCACCTTCTTGGGCAGAACGAACGGTCAACTCCAACTTAAAATTGCGAAGGTAGTCCAAGAATGCCCCATGATAGCCAAGCGACTCCAAATAGGCAATATCACTATCTGAAAAACGCAAGTCTTCAAGATAACTCACAATTCTTTCCAAACCTGCAAAAACCGCATAGCCATTCTTAAAAGGCTGTTGGCGGAAATAGACCTCAAAGACCGCCTTCTTATTGTGAATCCCTTGGTCAAAGTAAACCTGCATCATGTTAATCTGGTACAAGTCCGTGTGCAATGTCAAACTATCATCTGAATACATACTTTTCCTACTTCCTTAGCTAGAAACCCATGAAAATTTTCAAAAACTTTCATGTATTCCAATAAATTAGTACTATTATATCACATTTTAGCTGGATTGAGAAAAGAGTAACAAGCTATTCTCCACTCTCCAGTTCATCCATATCTTGCTCAAATTTTTTCTGAGCCCATTCGCCATAGCTCTTCAGACCGAGATTGCCAATAAAAACCCAGGGAAGGTAAATGACATAAGTAATCGCCCAAGCAGACAGGTATTTAAGGTTTAAAGGATTGTGCTGATAAATTTCTATGTTGAATTGATAATTCTGCAACATCAAGAGAGTTGTAATCGCCAAGGTTAGGAAAAAACAACCCAAAATCGTAAAATGAAAACGACTATAATAGGTCACTCCCAGATAACGAGCACGATTGAAAAAGAAGAGAATTCCTACTATCAGAGTATAGACTAGAAAATTCGGATTAAAAAGAGATGGAGCCAATACAGCCACCAAATAGCTTAGAAGCACCAGTCCAATGAAGAGGGTAAAGGATTCCGCCCCAGCTTTATTGATTAGTTGTTCTTCTCTTTCGTCAAGTAATTGATAATGAATGAATTTAGTTACCATCTTCTTCCTCCCAAAATAGTTGGTCTAGGGTTTTCCCTAAACATCTGCAAATGGACTGGCAGAGTGAGAGACTGGGATTGTATTTCCCCGCCTCTATCAAACCAATAGTCTGGCGCGTCACCCCGACAGCCTCTGCCAGTTGACCTTGTGTTAAATCACGCTCAACACGAGCTAATTTTAATTTTAAATTTTTAGCCACCTGCGTCCTCCTTATAGTTTTAA
>CAKQBM010000159.1 GCA_934216185.1 uncultured Streptococcus sp.
CTTCAGAACCTGCCAAACCAGCACCGATAACATTGATATAAGATTGAGACACGACACTAATACCTCTTTGGGAGTGTAAAGACAAGCTTCACATTGAAAAAGCCAACCGAACTTACTCGCTTTCGAGTTTCTTGGCTCAGGCTGAAAAAGTCCCCCGGACTTTTTCACTCCCACAAATCTTTCTATTTTTTCTTCTACTAGTATAACAAAAAAAGGGAAGAAGGCAAACTTCCCTGTTTAGTCATTTTCTTGATTTTCTTCCCAGTCGTGGTAAGCAGCGTAGAGCTGGCTTTTATTCCACTGGTATATCTTCGAGACTTCCTTAATAGCTTGGTTTTTCTTCATGCCTTGCTGGATGCGGACTTGGATTTCTAAGAACAAGTCCTCCTCGTCTTTTTCCTCCACATCCTGACTGGCACCTTCAACAATGAGAAGGCACTCGCCCTTGAGTGGCGTTTCAGCTATGCTTTCTAATAACTCAGAAATGGTACCTCGTTGGTATTCTTCATAGATTTTGGTCAATTCTCTGACCAAGACGACCGAGCGATCACCGTAGACTTCTAGCATATTTTCCAACGTATCTGCTACACGATGAGGGGATTCATAGAAAATTTGTGTTTCAGGATAGTCTTTTTTCGAGTCGAAAAATTGCTTTTGCTGGCCTGATTTTCTCGGTAAAAAGCCGTAAAAGATATGTGGTTGTGGTGCCAAACCACTGGCAATCAAGGCAGAAATCCCTGCAGAGGCTCCTGGAACTGTGACAACTGCAATCTCTTCCTCAATAGCTGCCTTAACCAAATCATGACCAGGGTCTGAGATACTAGGCAAACCCGCATCGGATACCTGAGCAATACTTTGTCCTGATTTCAAAAAATCAATCAAATCAGGAATTTTTTCCTTGGCATTGTGCTCATGAAAACTGATCTGCTTTGTCTGAATGTCAAAATGCTTGAGCAAAAGGCCAGTATTGCGCGTGTCCTCAGCCGCAATCCAGTCCACTTCTTTCAGGGTTTGGATAGCACGAAAGGTCATATCATCTAGATTTCCAATCGGCGTTGCCACTAGATACAGCTTGCCATAGGGAGACTGCCCCTTAAAACTTTTTTGAATCTGCATGCTTACTCCCTATATAACAACTCATCACAGAACATACATTCTTCGTCCTGCTCTCGACGTTGTCCATAAAAATCATTACATACGTGAAATCCATCACGGTAAATGCGACGGACACTTTCGCGAACATGCTTGGCCTTGACAGGAGCATCTGCCTCCACCTCACCTAAGCGTTCTCGCAACTTAGAATTTTCCAAACGAAGAGCTGTATTTTCCTCTACCAGGCTCTTGAGATTTTTCTTGATGGCTTCCACGTCGGCCAAGGTTACCAATAACTGTTGGGAAAAATCATCCAGCGCGTCAAATAATTCTTTTTTGTCCATAAACCAGCCCTTTCCTTTCTTTATCCTTCATTTTTGAGTTTACATTTCTTTCAAGACCAGATATTCCATGGCGTTTTGAAAGCTGACATTAGCTTGCCACATTTTTCTGGCTTCTAACAAATCTTGTAGAATTACCCGAATTCTTGCTTGCAGAAGGTCCTGCCCACAGAGGACTTCGAGAATCCGTAAAACCTGATCTTGTTTTTCCTTGTCATCTGCCAAGTTGGCTAATTTAGCAACCTGCAGATAACTTTCTTTTTTCTTAGCTAATAACCAGGTCAGCAGGCGTTCACTTTCATCCACCAAGGTCCAAAAACTTGCATGATTGGCCAACTTTTCTGCTTCAGCTCGCGATTGACTAAACTGAGCTAAAAGAGTTGCTTTTTTCTTAACCAGCCCCATTTGTTCTAAGAATAATATGAGTTTTTCTTCTTGCTTTTTAAAATGGAAAATCTGGGTCCGACTTCTGATGGTCGGTAAAATCTTTTCCTCATCGCTGGTCAAGAAGAAAATATAAACCTCACTCTGGGGTTCTTCGATAACCTTGAGCAGAGAATTAGCTGCGTTGGGATGCATTTTATCCGCTTGCTCGATAATAAAAACCTGTTGTTGGCTTTCAATCCCTGCTTGCGAAAACTGACCCACCAATTCTCGAATGCGTTCTGTCTTGATGACCTGATTGACTGGCTTAATCAAGGTGACATCGGGAAACTCTTCCTGTTCAATCAGCTTGCAATTTCGGCATTTCTCACACGGCAAAACACCTACTTTATCCGTACAAAAGAGGCTCTTAGCTAAAAATTGCGCCATTTCCAAGCTTCCAAAGAAACCTGAAAAGAGGTAGGCGTGATTGAGCTGGTCTTGTTCTAGGATACGAATAAAGCGGTCAAATTGGTCTGGTTGCCAAGCCTTTAATTGATCTTGTTTCATTTAGCCAAGCCCATTCTGTTAAATAAGACAGCCTTGGTAGCTTCCACAACCTGCTCCAATGGAAGACTCGAATCAATCTTGACTATGCGATTTCCTTCTTTGTCCAGAAGAGAAAGATAGCCTTTACGGACTTTTTTGTGCAAGTCCAACCCTTCCAAGTCCAAACGATTGACCTCGCGATTGCTATTAGCAGCAATGCGAGCCAGTCCTTCTTCCACCTCGATGTCAAAATAGAGTGTCAAATCGGGTTTAAGGCCATCTGTCGCAAAGTAATTGAGCCAGTCAATGGCTTCAATATCCAAACCACGACCAAATCCCTGATAGGCAACGGAACTATCGATGAAGCGGTCCATAATGACCAACTTGCCAGCTTCAAGGGCTGGAAGAACTTTTTCCACCAAGTGCTGTCTGCGACTAGCGATATAGAGCAAAAGCTCTGTTTTAGCATCCATCTGAGTATGACTTGGATCCAGAATCACTTCCCGAATCTTCTCTCCAATCAAGACTCCGCCAGGTTCACGGGTCGTCAGCACCTCTACCCCTTTTTCCTCTAAAATTGGTAACAGTGCCTCTAAAACACTGGTCTTTCCTGCTCCCTCTGGTCCCTCAAGAGAGACTAAAAATCCTTTTGACATGTCTAACTCATTTCTTTTTTACTACTTCTATTCTATCAAAAAAATAGAGGTTTGTGACAATCTTTTTTGTATTCTCATTTCATACTCAATGAAAATCAAAGAGCAAACTAGGAAGCTAGCCGCAGGTTGCTCAAAACACTGTTTTGAGGTTGCAGATGGAAGCTGACGCAGTTTGAAGAGATTTTCGAAGAGTATCAACCACCATAAAAGAGGCAGACAAATCCACCTCTTATTTACCTAGTTCTTGTGTTCGTTTATAAGCTTGATAAACTGCCTCCATGACCGTCCCTCGAAAAGCATGCGTTTCTAGGCTTGCTACACCAGCGATAGTCGAACCGCCTGGGCTACAAACTTGATCTTTCAATACTCCAGGATGTTGCTGACTTTCAAGAACCAATTGTCCAGCTCCTACCACAGTTTGGGCTGCCATTTTCAGTGCTATTTCTCGTGGTAATCCTGTCTGAACACCCGCATCTGCCAAAGCCTCAATAAAGAGATAGACAAAAGCTGGGCCACAACCTGCAAGACCTGTCGCTGCATCAATTAAACCTTCCCCAAGTTCAACCAAGAGACCGGCCTTGGCTAAAAGCTGACAAAAGAGCTCACTGTCCTCAGCCCTGCAATTAGGAGACAAGGCATAACTAATCACTCCTTGCCCGATAGAAGCAGGGGTATTAGGCATCATACGAATAATTCGGTGTTGACTTGGGATAAGACTTGCTAGTTTTTCTAAAGTCAATCCAGCTGCCATCGAAATCAAAAGAAGACTCTCTCGTTTTTCAAGAATGGTCTGATATTGAGAAAGCAAATCTGAGAACTGAGCTGGCTTAACACCTAGAAAAATCACATCTGCTTCTGCAAAAATTTCTTCATTGCTGGAAGCCTGACCACCAAAGTCTGCAATGAAAGCATCTACCTTGGCTTGACTACGATTGGCAAGGAGAATCTGAACACCCGTCTTGGCCTGCAAAACAGCCTTGGCCAAGCTAGCACCCAT
>CAKQBM010000160.1 GCA_934216185.1 uncultured Streptococcus sp.
AGATTTCCTGCTCCGCGAATCGAAAGATCTCGCATTGCAATCTTAAATCCAGAGCCCAATTCTGTAAATCCTTTGATCGCTTCTAATCTCTTCTCAGATACTTCACTAATTGATTTTTCTGGACGATACATTAGATAGGCATAAGCAATACGATTACTACGACCGACTCTTCCTCTTAACTGATACAAGGTTGACAAACCCATATGGTCCGCATTTTCAATAAATAAAGTATTAGCATTTGGAATGTCCACCCCTGTCTCAATAATGGTAGTCGTCACCAAGATATCGTATTGTCCCTCAATAAAGTCTAGTAGAGTATTTTCCAACTGGATTTCACTCATTCGACCATGAACATAACCAATCGAAGCCTCTGGAATCAACTCCTGTAATTCTGAAACCTTCTGGTCAATCGTGTCAACTTTGTTGTAAAGGTAGTAAACTTGACCTCCACGCTCCATTTCACGCAAAACAGCATCACGAATGACACTCTCATTTTTTTCCAAAACATATGTTTGCACTGGATAACGATTAGTCGGTGGAGTTTCAATAACAGACAAATCTCTGATTCCCAGCATAGACATATGAAGCGTACGAGGAATTGGTGTTGCTGTCAAAGTTAGAACATCTACTTGTTTTTTCAGTTCTTTCAAGGTTTCCTTATGCTTGACACCAAATCGCTGTTCCTCATCAATAATCATTAAGCCCAAATCAGAAAACACAACATCTTTTGACAAAACACGATGTGTTCCAATCAAAATATCAACTTGACCCTTTTTCAATTTTTCAAGTGTTTCAGTCTGCTCTTTTTTACTTCTAAAGCGACTCAATACATCAATATTAACTGCAAAATTTTGGAATCGTTCCTTAAAATTCGTATAGTGCTGTTGCGCTAAAACCGTCGTCGGAACTAGAACGACAACCTGTTTGTGATCATTTACTGCCTTAAAGGCTGCACGCATAGCAACTTCAGTCTTTCCAAAACCAACATCCCCAACTAAAAGTCGATCCATTGGCTGAGAATCTTGCATATCTCTCTTGATTTCCTCAATACTACGAAGTTGATCATCCGTTTCAACATAAGGAAAGGCATCATCAAAAGCAACTTGCTCTTCATCATCAACTGAGAAAGCAAAGCCCTTCAAATGACTACGCTCAGAATAGAGTTTGATTAAATCGTCTGCTATATCTTCTACCTGATTCTTAACTTTTTGCTTAGCCTTTTTAAAATGACCGTCATTTAATTTATTGAGTTTTGGAGCTTTCCCATTACTTGAAACATATTTAGACAGTAGATGAATCTGTTCTACTGGGATAGAGATTTTATCTCCACTTTGGTATTGGACACTGACATAATCGCGGTGAATTCCTTTGATTTCAATTGTTTCAATCCCTAAATATTGACCAATTCCATGAATATGGTGAACAACGTAGTCCCCTTTTTCAAGTTCATTATAATCTTTTAAGCGCTCTGCATTTGAAACATGTTGTCTTCGAAAACGACGTTTTAATTTCTTTTGAAAAATCTCATGTTCAGTAATCACCAGAATTTTTTCATCTACAAAATGAAAACCATGTCTGAGATTGCCCTCGATTAAGTTTACAGATTCTTTACAAATGCTTGACTTATTTCTGGAATCCAATTTAATCTGATATTCCTCTAACACATCCTCCAATGTTTTACTTCCCATTGAATTGCTAGACTGCAGAATAATGGTGTAATCCATTTTTTTATATCGTTCAATTTCTTCTTTTAGAAAAGAAAATTGATTAAAAAACTCCTGCATGGGATATTGATTAAATTGATAAATTTGGTCAAATTTGAGATTTCCTAACCCCTTTTGCAGATTAGAGAAAAAGGTAACCGGACTCTGTTTTTTATAGATATGCTCTGTATCTGCAAAATACTGCATATCAGAAAATGCTTTACTATTCTGTAACTCTTCTGTAAAGTATTGCGCTAGCTCCCTTTCAAAGACTTCATACTGATTCATCAATTTCTGATAATCATCAAAGAATATTGGTATGTCTTTTTCAATATAATCAAAGACAGTCCATGTATTTTCATAGCACAAAGATAAAAACTTCCGTGAATCTGAATGTATTTGTTTTTGGTGAAAACTTGAAAGAATTTCTTCTAGATAGGATTTCAAAATCGGTGATAAAGTTTTTGAAATTTGTTTTTCTAAAGCTGACTGTCCTCGTTGATAATCCTTTTCTCTCAAAAGTATGTCACTAGCTGGAAATATTGTGAGTTCTGTCTGATTTTCTTTCGATAATTGTGTTTCGACTTCAAAAGTACGAATTCCATCTACTTCATCACCAAAAAACTCAATTCGGTAAGGTTCTAACTGGGATATTTCAAAAATATCTAAAATATCTCCTCGCAGACTAAATTCGCCTTGAGTTTGTACTTGTGTAACTTTTCGATAGCCTATTTCTTTTAACTGATGGATAAGTGCGTGTTGGTCATATTCTTCACCAACTGTTATTTTTACAATACTATCTTTGAATATATTGGGAGACGGTAAAATCAATCGACTTGCTGCGATATTACAAACTAAAATCCCTTTCTTAGATGAATCAGTCAAAAAACGTAAGGCTTCAATCCGTGAGATGATTTTTTCTTGTGAAGACATCAAAAACTCGACCATAGGGGAATCATCTACCAAAAATGGATAAACAAGTTCCTCACCCAAGATAGAGATAAGATCACTAACAAGTCCTTCTGCTTCTCCATAAGTTGACGTCAGTAAAACAATCTTATCTTCTTTTTCTAAACCGCTTGCAATTGCAAGAGCCTTAGTAGACGTTGATAAACCAAGTATTAGTTGTCTTTTCTTATCTGTTAAACTTTGATGCCATTTTTTAATCTGATCATTTTCTGAGAATAAATCTAATAAGGTCACCATTTATCCGTTATACCTCTGCATTGTTTTCTCAAAATTTTTCTCTTGTAAATAGTAGTTTACAGAATCGTCAACTTTGTCAATAGACTGTAAAATACCAATATAATCATCCTTGTCAAAGGTACTCAAAACATGGTTAACAACTGACATGCCTTTTTTAGGTCTTCCGATTCCAATCTTAACACGGTTAAAGACCTGAGTTCCAATATATTGAATAATAGACTTGATACCATTATGACCACCTGCTGATCCTTTTGCTCTTAAACGAATCTTTCCAACTTCCATGTCAAGATCGTCGTAAATGACGAGTAAATCTTCAATATCCAAACCATAGTAAGTCAATAAAGCATAAACTGCTTTTCCACTTTCATTCATAAAGGTCGTTGGTTTGACAAGATAAATTTTTTCTCTATTTAGGAAAAAAGATGCTAAATCAGCTTGAAATATCTTATCGTGTGTAAAAGTGACATTCTGTTTCTTCGCTAGTTGATCAATCAACATAAAACCAACATTGTGTTTGGTCTCAAAATATTTATCTCCTGGATTTCCCAAGCCTACAAGTAATTTAGTCATTTATTTTTCCTTTCAAAAGCCAAAAGGGTTGGAATTTTTTTCCAACCTAATTGACACTATTTATTAAATTTTTAGACATTAAAGCGGAATTCCATGATATCGCCGTCTTGGACGATATATTCTTTACCTTCTTCACGCAAACGTCCAGCTTCTTTTACGGCCTTCTCAGATCCATATTTCACCAAATCATCGTATGACATGGTTACTGCACGAATAAAGCCTTTTTCAAAGTCTGAGTGGATAATACCAGCTGCTTGAGGAGCCTTCATACCACGTTTGAAGGTCCAAGCGCGAACTTCTTTTTCACCAGCTGTAAAATAAGTTCCCAGTCCAAGCAAGTGGTAAGCTGCACGAGTTAACTTGTCAACACCTGATTCTGTCAATCCAAGTGCTTCAAGAAATTCTTTCTTGTCTTCATCGTCTAACTCAGAAATTTCTTCCTCAGCACGCGCAGAAATAACGACTACTTCAGCATTTTCTGTCGCTGC
>CAKQBM010000161.1 GCA_934216185.1 uncultured Streptococcus sp.
CCTGACTCCCGTTAGGTGCTTTTTTGTTCAGTTATATACTGTTACTGTATAGACTGTCTTGCTCGTTCCATCGCTAGAATGTACGGTTGACTTGTCTACCGTTATGTCTGTCGTATCATGGGCCATTTTGAAGAATAAATACAACAAACATTCTCGTAAAATTTTTAATCTTAAAGGAACAGTTAGAAATCGTTTAATTTCCTGTTCAACTTTATATGTTTCCATCCAAACCTCCTATTGTGTTATAATATTTATAAAAATCATTTTTTGAGGTTGACAATGTCCCGATATACAGATTACAAATATGCTTCTGGTGTATTGAAAGAAATCGAAAACAAACCAGAAAAATATCTCATTATTCATTATTCGTGCGAAAGTTTCTACAATCTAGGAGGGAAAAGTCCCAGAATTGCATCGATATCCGTTCGTCAATTCAATAATGCTCAAACGAATAACTTTTCAATTCATCAATACTCTGAAATGTTGAACACCCCTATTACAGATGAGAATTACAGAATTATCGAAAAAGAATTGTTAAATGATTTCTTTGCATTTGTCGATAAAAACTCCGATAAAACTTGGATTCACTGGAATATGAGAGATAGCGTCTTCGGTTTTAATGCTTTGGAACAACGATTCAAGGTTCTTGGTGGTTCACCAGTTGCTATTGATAACGACAAGAAAATAGATCTTGGCCATTTATTTAAGTTACTATACGGTGGTAATTACATTGAGAATCCACATATTGAAAAACTACTGCAGTTGAATAGTTTCAATCCTAAGCAATTCCTCAATGGCAAAGATGAAGCTGAAGCTTTCGACAATGGGGAATACGTAAAACTCAGTATGTCAACTTCGAGTAAAGTTAATCTGTTCTCCACATTTGTTACACATGCTATCAATAAAACATTAAAGACCAACGTGTCTGTATGGGCAATCAGGGGAGTATCAGTTAAGGGGCTTTATTCCACTTTTCAAGAAACAACCTATGGACAAATGATTCTATGGATTATAAACCTTATTCTAGGTGGAATAATCGGTGCAGTAATTGCAAAATACATCCAATAATAGACCGTCTAGGAAGTAGTTCTAGCTTTTTCTGAGCTTGTTCTACTTCTTTTTTTGCGTCTTCTATAGAAATTAGTGTTGGGTTATCGAACCAATCTTTTTCTAAATAATACTTTTGCCCACGCTCAGACATATAATCAACCAATGACTGAAAATGCTTTATGCGTTCATGAAGATGTTCTTTATTTTCTTTCATCCTTCCTCCTACTCAATCCCATAATCTTCAATAACCTGAAGAATGAAACTGTTCGCTCGTGGACCTTTTGTCGTCCCACTTAGAATATTTGTTACTTCCTGTCGCTTAAAGCCGTAAGCAACCGCTAGAGTTGTTTTTTTGATGCCTTTCTCTTTCAAGAAAGCATTAACCTTTTCACGACCGTTTGTGATATCTGGCATATACGCTCCTCCCTCTTTACTTATTTGTAAATAAGAAACAACTAAATTTTTAACTATTCTTCTGTATTACGCTTGACAACTCACACCAAATCGGCTAAAATGAAAGCATAATAAAAACAATAATAAATCTATAAATACCGTTCGCCAAAACATTTTTTATGATTTATTTCTTAGTTGTTTTTTTAGTTATTTCTTACTTACAAAAAACATTTTACACCTTTTGGGATAATTAGTCAACTTTTTTACACCAAATTTGTTAAATTTTTTTGTAATGTCTTAGAAAGGTTGATTTAACAATGTTTGAGACATTTGAAAAAATTAAAGAATTAGCAAAAAAGCGTGGAAAAGCTCTTGGACAAGTCGAAGAAGACTTAGGTTATGGCAGAAATACACTGTATAAGATAAAAAATTCTACGCCAAATGCTGAGCGTATCGCAGAAATTGCTAACTACTTCAATGTATCCACCGACTACCTATTGGGACGCACAGATAATCCCAAAATTACAACAGGCGGTGATGCTTCTGCACCATTGGACCTCAGAGATATTGCTGCACAATCAATGTTATTTGACGGAAAACCATTGACGGAAGATGACATAGATTTCATTACAGCAGTTCTGGAGGCGCACTTGAAAAATAAATAGAGGTGCATTTATGACTGTAAAAGAGCTTTGTGCCCTTGAGGGTGTAAGCTTATGCTACTTTGATGGGAGTGAATGGCATAGCCCAGGCTTCTTTTACCCAGCATTGAAGGTTCTTGCAATTGATATTAATCTATCAGAGCAAGATCAAAAGCAAGTTGCCCTGCATGAATTGGGCCATAAAGAACATACTCCAGTCCAGTATGAAGTTAATAGGGAGTTGTGTGAACTTCAGGCAGACCGAAATATGATCCATTATCTTCTGGAAGAAGAGTTAAAAATAATGGATGATGTATCTGAATTTAACTATGTCCATTTTATGGAAAAGTATAAATTAAAAACCATCGCTGATGAGACGATGGTCAAGGAAGAATATAAAGCGTTATTAAATTAAGAAAGTTTAAATTATGAAAATAGGACCTCGAACACCAAATATTAAAAAGAGAGTATCAGCACGTACAACTGGGGCTATGAATCGAAAAATTAAAACAGGTACATCACCGCTTTATGGGCAAAAAGGTATTGGTTGGGTTAAAGATCCAAAACGTGCAGCATATAATAAAGTATACAACCAAACTACAACTGATTTTGATTTAGCAGAAGGTTGCTCATACGGTTGCGGTTGTCTTGTATTCATAGCCATGTTGGTGTTCATATATAACATTATCTCAACAATATTATCTATTAACTAAAAATCCCCACACTCTCCGACGGCAATCTTGAGTGTGAGGATATCCTGTATAGTAAAAGGCATTAAAAAGCCCTCTTTACTATACCCATTTTACCAAGAAATGAGGGAAAAATCAATGTGGATGGAAGAATTACCCAATGGTAAGTATAAATTTTTTGAACGGTACAAAGACCCATACACCGAGAAATGGAAAAGAGTTTCTGTCACTCTTAGTTCTGGTACATCGAGAGCAAAGAAGGAAGCTCAAAAACTGCTAGACGATAAGATAGAAACCGTACTACAAAAGTTGACTACTGCTTCTGCTCTTTTCCATACTGTTTTTGATGAATGGTGGGAATTTTACCAAAAACAAATAAAACTGAGCACGTATAAGACTATGTTAGCGACCTATAATAGAATATACGATAAAGTTGAAAAAGGCACTAAAATAGAGAATATGGATGTTCGATTAATCCAAAGAATGCTTGATACTGAAGAGTGGACATACACTCAAAAATACCGTGTGAAATCCATTCTAAATGTCTTCTTTGACTACGCTGTCGACCAAGGTTTTATCGAACACAATCCAGCTAGAAAAACAAAATTGCCTAGAAGAAAGAAATCGTTACAACAGATTAAAGATGCAAAAGATAAATACCTTGAACCGAAAGAATACAAAGCAATCCTGAAAGAACTATATCGAAAAGACATCACTATGAGATACGCTCTAGCGTGTGAGTTTATGATTTTAAACGGTTGTCGAGTTGGTGAGTTGGCTGGTCTTACATTAGACAAATACCATAAAGAAACCAAGACACTAGATATCCACACTACATTCAACCGATACATCCCAGATGATGACGGTCCTAAAACCTTTGCTAGCTTTAGAACAACATACCTTACTGAAAGAGAAATTGAAATCCTTGATCAGATGATTGAACTCAATCAACTTAGTGAAGACAATGACCCTAATTGGTATAAGAGCGCTCGTATTTTCGTCACAAACACTGGCAAACCTATCCATAGTTCTATTCTAAGTAAATCGCTCCAAAGAGCAAATGAGCGCCTTAAAAAGCCAATTCCAAAACATCTATCACCTCACATCTTCAGACACACAACTATCAGCATTTTAGCAGAAAATAAAATTCCTCTTAAAACGATTATGGATCGT
>CAKQBM010000162.1 GCA_934216185.1 uncultured Streptococcus sp.
TGAAATTGTTTCCACGACAGCACCTCCTTAAATCTATCCCTAAGAATGGACAACCAAGGAGGAAGGTTACTGATAGGATCGCCTACGTCTGGACTACCAACCAGAACTGTGTTTTTATCTTAGTTGGGACTATTATAGCATATTTATAATCTTATGTTATTGCTTCTTCAAATGCCTATCAAAAAAATGAATTGTAGCCAACCAAGAATCCTTACTCTCTTTCATCAATAAACGCCAATCTTTTCGATAGCGATGATTGGGTTGATAAGCCACTGTCAACATGTGACCTGTTTCATGGTATTTTTTAAATGTAATGTGGTGTCCTTTATAATGTGAGACAATATCATCAATTGCTGACGAGGTATCCCATATTTCATCAACAGTACTTCCGAGCAATAAGATTGGCGAAGAGAGTCTACTAATGTCTATCCTAGCATAGCGATCTTTAGGGATAGGTTTTCTAAAAAGTTTGCTGAACAGATAATCTCTAAGTCGAAACTTTTGATAAGGAAGTTCTCTTTGCAAATACGTCCAAGAAGAAGAATGGGAGTTCCATTTCCCTTCTATCCCTTCATACACCACATCAGAGGGTGAATTTAGTACCAAACATTGGACGTCATTAAAAATGCTCTCCTCAGCTAAAACTAACTCTGCTCCCTTAGAACGTCCATAGATTCCAATTCTTTCACTATCTACTTGATGATGCTGACGTAGATAATCCTTTGCTTCCACAAGGCACTCTAAAGGAATACGTTCCAAATGTTTTGGCAACCCTTCTAAACCAAAGTAGGCAACTGCTAGGCAAATATAACCTCTAGAAGATAGAAGCTGAGCTATATTCTGTGCCTTTTCAATCCTTCCTTCACTACCGCTCACAATAATCAATGCTGGTGCTTTTATTGCCTTTCTATCATAAAAGAGTCTCCCTTGAAAATGTTTCCCGTAAATATCTTGATGACTAATTTGCGAACTCATGTAATGTCTTGTGAAAGTTCTCTCTGCAATGACAGTATTTCCTTGCACAATTTTGATTTCCACAAAAAAATAATCTAATAGGGGAATTTTAGAAAGAGAGTTTGGAAGTTTCTTCCTCTTATTGGTCAAGGGCTTGGCATTAAAAAATAGTCCCATTGTTGAAATGCCTTCAAAAGAACCAGAACAAGATGGAGTTTGTGACATATCAATAGTACCATCCTTATCTGATACAAAAGTCGCTGCTGATTTCCATAAAACATCATGAGCTAAAAGCATGGGAGCATTGATACAATAATAATCGGATAGAAACATTTCGACTCGATAGGTTTCTCTTGGTTTTAAGCCATCGATGACAATATTAAAAGATTCGTCTGCTAAATCAGACTCTGAGATTAGTTCAATTTTTATATTCATATCTTCCTCTTTTTTGTTAATGTAATTAACAATATAGTTTTAAAATTACCGTGATTTTTACCACGGTAATTCTTGCCATACCTTTTCAACGTCATCCATCAGTCCCATAACCATTTGTAGGTTCTCCTCACCATAGTTTCTTAAAACTGAAAAAATGGCTTTTTCAATATGTTCTTGCTGCTCTTTATGGATGTTAAAAACTCCAACCCCTTTTTCGGATAATCTCAGATATTTATTTTTTTCATTATCCGGTGCAAATTCAAAAACAATGAGCTCTTTCTTTGTTAAACGTCTAACACTCTGAGTAACGGCACTCCTAGAGACTTCAAGTATCTCAGATAATTTCACTAAATTCACAGGCTGATTCCGACCTATTAGGTCAATCAAATGGACTTCATTAATAGTGATTGATTTATCAATACTGTTCCGATGTTGATCCTTTTTTAACTGCTCAAAGGCTAAAACAAAGCTGTTAAAACGATTATTAAACTTAAGCAAGGCTTTCTTATTCATAGTTTTCTCCATTTTGTTAACTATATTAACAAAATTACATTTTCTTGTCAATGAGAGCAAAAAAAAATCCTCCAGAATCTACCTCTGAAGGACTGTTGAACCTTATTTTACAACAATATTAACCAATTTATTAGGTACACTAATCACTTTCACAATATCTTTGCCATCGATTTCTGACTTGACTTTTTCGTCAGCCAGAGCGACCTCTTGCAACTCTTCGCGTGAAAGATCTTTAGCGACCATGAGTTTAGCACGGACTTTACCTTTGATTTGAACGACGATTTCGATTTCGTCTTCAATCAATTTGCTTTCGTCCCATGTTGGCCAAGTTACGTAAGAGATAGACTCACCTGTTGCTGCGACTGTTTGCCAGAGTTCTTCTGCCAAGTGAGGGGCAAATGGGGCAATCAATTGGACGAAGCCTTTGGCGTAATCCACATAGAGTTTGTCTTCCTTGTTGGCAGCATTGACAAAGACCATGAGCTGAGCAATGGCTGTGTTGAATTTCATAGACTCAATTTGCTCTGTGACAGATTTAACCGTTTCGTTATAAACCTTGTCTAGAGCGCCATTGTTTTCCGCAACGATTTCTTTCGTTGTGATCAAACGGTAAACACGGTCGAGGAACTTACGGCTTCCTTCCAAGCCTTCCTCAGACCAAGCGATAGAAGCGTCAAGTGGTCCCATGAACATTTCATAGACACGAAGGGTATCGGCACCGTATTGTTCCACCACATCGTCTGGATTCACCACGTTCTTGAGGGATTTAGACATCTTGGCTGGTGCTTGCTCCAATTCTTCCCCTGTTTCCATATGGAAGAAGGAACCGTCACGTTTTTCAACCTTGTCAGTCGCCACAAGAGCTCCACGGTGGTCACGGTAGCTAGTTCCCAAGATCATTCCTTGGTTAAAGAGTTTTTGGAATGGCTCCTTAGTTGGAACAACACCGAGGTCATAGAGGAACTTGTGCCAGAAACGAGCGTAAAGCAAGTGAAGAACAGCGTGTTCTGCACCACCCACGTAGATATCTACAGGCAACCATTGTTTTAAGAGATCCTCATCAGCCAATTTTTCTGTGTTGTGTGGGTCAATATAGCGGAGGTAGTACCAGCTTGAACCTGCCCATTGTGGCATAGTGTTGGTTTCACGACGACCTTTGACACCATCCTCACGAGTCACTTCAAGCCAGTCGGTCAAGTTAGCCAATGGGCTTTCACCAGTACCTGAAGGGCGGATGTCCTTGGTTACTGGCAAGACAAGTGGGAGTTCACTTTCTGGAACGGCTGTTGAAGTTCCATCTTCCCAATGAATAATTGGGATTGGTTCACCCCAGTAACGTTGACGGCTAAAGAGCCAGTCACGAAGACGGTAAGTGATTTTTTCTTGGCCAAAGCCTTTTTCTTCCAACCAAGCCACAATTTTAGCAATCGCTTCTTCTTTGTTGAGACCGTTCAAGAAGTCAGAGTTGACGTGAAGGCCATCTTCTGTGTAAGCAGCCTCTTCAACGTTTCCACCTTCAAGCACTTCAACGATTGGAAGGTCAAACTGTTTAGCAAACTCCCAGTCACGCTCATCGTGGGCAGGAACGGCCATGACAGCACCTGTTCCGTAGCTAGCAAGAACATAGTCGGCAATCCAGATTGGGATTTCTTTACCATTGACAGGGTTGATAGCATAAGCTCCAGTCCAAACCCCTGTTTTTTCCTTGGCAAGGTCTGTACGAGCCAAGTCTGATTTAAGGCTAGCTTGGTGTTTGTAGTCCACTACAGCTTCAGCTTGTTCAGGTGTTGTGATGGCATCTACCAAGTCATGCTCAGGAGCCAAAACAGTGAAAGTCGCACCAAAAAGGGTATCTGGACGTGTCGTAAAGACTGTGAATTCCTTATCTGTCCCTTTTACTTTGAAGGTTACATTGGCACCCGTTGATTTACCAATCCAGTTGCGTTGCATGTCCTTGATAGACTCTGGCCAGTCAAGGTCATCCAAGTCATTGAGCAAGCGCTCTGC
>CAKQBM010000163.1 GCA_934216185.1 uncultured Streptococcus sp.
GTATCTTCAACCTTAACGGTATTGGTTGACAAATTAACTACAATATTTCCATAAGTCAAGGTGTTTTCATTAAACTTACCTGAACGTTTGAGAAGGGCTTGAATCCGCATTTTGAGTTCTTCTAGGTAGAAAGGTTTAGTCAGATAATCATCCGCTCCCAGTTCAAATCCATGTCCCTTGTCATCCAAACTTTCCTTGGCAGTCATGATCAGAACTGGAGTCGTAATCCCCTTTTCACGCAATTCTTTCAAGACTTGGAAGCCATTTTTTTCTGGTAACATTAAATCCAGCAAAATCAAGTCATAGACGCCACTTTCAGCTTCGTAGAGACCTTCTTCCCCATCAAATACCTGCATAACATCCGCAAAATCATCTAAAAAGTCAAATACTGAATTTGACAGACCTAGGTCATCCTCAACTAATAAGATTTTTATCATGAGAAACTCCTCCTTATTAAAACCATTATACCAAATTTGCCTTAAAAAAACTCAACTCTCTGCATTTTATACTCAATGAAAATCAAAGAGCAAACTAGGAAGCTAGCCGCAGGCTGCTCAAAGCACTGCTTTGAGGTTGTGGATAGAACTGACGAAGTCAGTACCCATACCTACGGCAAGGCGACGCTGACGTGGTTTGAAGAGATTTTCGAAGAGTATTACATGAGATAGCTGAGTTTTCTTTTATTTAGTCTTAATTATTTAGTTCCGTATTGAAGAACGACTGCTTCGACTGTAGCTTTTTCACGGTTAATCAAGTCAACACGCGCTGCAATTTCCTTGATTCCCATACCGATGTTACGGCTAAGAGCTAGGTCAGAAAGTTGTGGCTCAAAGAATTCCTTGTATTCCGCCAAGCGTTGCTCTGTCTTGAATACATGGGCAGGAAGGATAACAAAACTATCAAAGCTCATATCTCCTCCAAGAGCTGCCTTAATCCAAGCCCAGTTTTCACGCGCCCAAGACCAAGCTGTTTCCTGAGTTACTTGGTGAGCTAGGAATTGGTAATACCAAGCAGACAAATCCTGCGGTTTCACCACAAATTTGTCCTTCCAAGAAGCAATCAAGGTTTGGATATTGTCCGCATCTATACTGTAGGCAAGAGCCGCGGCCAACTGACGTTTAAAGACAGCATCTGTTGCGTGAGTATAAGAATCAAGATAAAGTGCTAACAAGTCTTTGGTCGCATGATGTTTCATTTCATTGATCAGAACTTGTGAACGAATAGCTGCTGGGAGTCCTGCAAGATTCTCCTTGTGTGTTGCGAAAATTTGGCTAGCGACTTGACTAGCTTCTGCATCATTTGAGCGAATCATCATAGAAACAGCCAGCTGACGAACCAATTCATCCTCATCTGATTCTCCGTCTTTAGCTTCAAAACCAAGACGGTCATAGTTATGACGAGCCAATTTAGCAACCAATGCTTTGAAGGCTGTCTCAGCTTCTGTTCCTTCATCGATAAAGCGATCGAGGGCAAAAATTACTTCAGAAACAGCTGAAACGACAAGGTAAGATTCTTCCTTAGCAAGTTTATCAAGAACTGGGAGCAAGTCAGCATAAGAAATGTGCCCTGCCTCAGCAAGCAAACGACGCTCTTGGACGATTTGCAATTTGCTTGTGTTATCAAGCTCAACTAGTTCAGCAAGAACTGCATCTAACAAATCTCCTTGATAGTCTGTAATATAGTGGGCTGTATTTTCAGTGTTGAGACGAAGAGCTCCGTCATTTTCAGCAAGAAGAGCTGCGTAGCCAGGGATTTCGATACTTTCAGTTTCAAGTGTATCTGGCAAGCCTTTCCAGTTGCTGTTGAGTGGTACCACCCAGAGACGGTTCTTGTCTTCGTGCTCACCGATGAAGAATTGTTTTTGTGAAATCTTCAAGACATCATTTTCAACTTTGACAGTGAGAACTGGATAACCAGGTTGTTCAAGCCAAGAATCCATGAAGACTGCGACATCACGTCCTGACGCTTGACCAAGGGCATCCCAAAGGTCACGACCAATGGTGTTGCTGTATTGGTGTTTTTCAAAGTAAGCGTGCAAACCTTTAGTAAAATCAGCATCTCCTAGCCAACGGCGAAGCATGTGCATGAGACGGCTTCCTTTGGCATAGACGATAGCGCCATCAAAGAGCGTATTGATTTCATCTGGGTGTTTGACTTCGACGTGAACAGACTGTACGCCATCAGTCGCGTCACGTTCAAGAGCAAGAGGTACTCCACCTGTTTGGAAATCTTCAAAGATGTTCCAACTTGGTTCAATAGCATCCACACAGACGTACTCCATCATGTTGGCAAAACTTTCATTGAGCCAAAGATCATCCCACCATTTCATAGTCACGAGGTTTCCAAACCATTGGTGAGCCAATTCATGTGCCACAACAAGGGCAACTTGTTGGCGGCTGGCTACTGATGAATTTTCATCTACAATTAAGCAAACTTCACGGTAGGTCACAAGACCCCAGTTTTCCATGGCACCTGATGAGAAATCAGGAAGGGCGATGTGGAGAGATTGAGGGATTGGGTACTTAACTCCATAGTAATCTTCGTAAAACTCGATAGAGCGAACAGCGATATCCAGTGAGAAATCAAGGTTTGATAGTGGATGAGCTTTGGTTGAATAAACACCTACGAGGGTACCGTTTTTAGTTTTAGCCGTCACACCTTGCAAATCACCCGCAACAAAGGCTAACAAGTAAGAAGACATGCGAGGTGTTGTCTCAAACTTCCAGATACCTGTTTCCTTACGGTTTTCAACATCGATTTCTGGCATGTTTGACAAGGCTAATTCACCTTCTGCTTGGTCAAAACGAAGAGAAAGGTCAAAAGTCGCTTTGGCTTCAGGTTCATCCACACATGGGAAGGCTTCGCGCGCAAAATGGCTCTCGAACTGAGTAGACAAGACCTCCTTCTTCACTCCATCAACTGTGTAGTATGAAGGATAAATACCTGTCATGTTATCTGTAATTTTTCCTGAAAAAGCGATAACCACTTCAACTTGACCAGCTTCAGCTAATTCAATATGAAGGGCTTCATTGTCATGATCAACTGTAAATGGGCGAGCTTCCCCTGCAACTTCTACAGAAGCGATTGCCAAGTCTTTTTGATGAAGGGAAATGCGGTCACTCTGTACTTGACCACTAATAGTCACCTTTCCTGAAAAAGTCTTGGTCTCACGACTCAAGTCTAAAAATAAATCATAATGTTCAGGAACAAATTGCTTAATAAAATGTTCAACTGCTTGCATAGTTTTCTCCTATCTAAGTTTAAGAGCTAAGGCTCTTCTTCAAACAAACTTATTATATCATGTTTTGCTTGAGAAAAAAGGATTGGACGGCGATTTCCAAAACTTTCTTCCTTCTAATAGTCTACAGTGGGTAGACCTTGCGAAATTCTTCTAAAACCACCTTGCTGTCAGGTGTAAAAGTCTGTCCTGCCTCCCTCATCCACTCGGCGAAACAATCCTCATGAACCTGACGCCAATAGACAAGGGATTTGTCACCTTCCCCTTCCTTAAAGGCATGGTCAGCTGACACTTGATTGAAAGGCTGGATAGAAACCTTTGTAATTTCGACAATACAGACAGCCTGATTTTGACTATCTAAAATGACATCAAAGGTGCCTTCTTGCGGAAGAGGTTCATCCTCCACTGCATAGAGGTCGTAGGCTGAGGTTGTTGCTGTTTTTTCGCCTTTAAAGACCAGATCCGCTAAAAGGTCTGGATCCACTCCAAAGGCCCAGGCATCTATCTCATCTCCAATTGAGGGGTTAATTTGCTTGTAGGCATTCCACATTTCTTGAGGTGTCATAGGTTGCTCCTTTGTAATTTTTTACTTTCTTCTTTTATATGTTTAAGATGGTCTGGATGGTCAATTTCTAAATCAAAA
>CAKQBM010000164.1 GCA_934216185.1 uncultured Streptococcus sp.
AGATAGGATTCCAAGGGGCCAAGGCTCCCTCACGTAGCGTTTTGCTGGCATCTGGCACTACCAAATCAGTATCCACCTCCAGCTTAATACCCAAACCATCACACTCACTACAAGAACCAAAAGGAGCATTAAAGGAAAAGAGACGCGGCTCTAACTCTGGTACAGTAAATCCACAAACTGGGCAGGCATAATGCTCAGAGAAGAGCAACTCCGAATCGTCCATAGTATCGATAATGACATAACCTTCTGCAATACGAAGGGCAGCCTCAATGGAATCAAAGAGACGACTACGAATACCCTCCTTGATGACAATACGGTCAACCACGACATCAATATTGTGTTGCTTGCTCTTAGACAACTCTGGCACTTCGGTCACATCATAGACTTCCCCATCCATACGGACACGAACATAACCGTCTTTCTGAACCTTCTCAATAACACTCTTATGTTGGCCTTTTTTCTTGCGGATGACAGGGGCCAAAATCTGCAAGCGCTGGCGTTCAGGCAATTCTAAAACCTTATCCACGATTTGCTCCACAGAAGAAGCCTTGATAGCCCCATGCCCGTTGATACAGTAAGGCGTCCCCACACGTGCGTAGAGGAGACGCAGATAGTCATTGATTTCAGTCGTTGTTCCCACCGTCGAGCGAGGATTTTTGCTAGTCGTTTTCTGGTCGATGGAAATAGCTGGGCTGAGACCATCAATAGCATCTACATCAGGCTTCTCCATATTCCCCAAGAATTGGCGAGCGTAGGCTGATAGACTCTCTACATAGCGGCGTTGCCCCTCCGCATAGAGGGTGTCGAAAGCCAGACTGGATTTCCCTGAACCTGACAAACCAGTCACGACAACCAACTTGTCTCGTGGAATCTCCACATCAATATTTTTTAAATTATGGGCACGTGCCCCATGAATAACAATTTTATCTTGCATCTTTGTTCTTTCTAGTCCATTATTGCTTACCATTATACCAAAAAAAGTGAGATTCTATTACCCAAAAGGCTGAATTTATAGTATAATAGTACGGTGTGAAAAAATCTGAAAAATGAGAAAGGATAAGGGATATGAAACAAGTTTTTCTCTCTACAACAACTGAATTTAAAGAGATCGATACACTTGAACCGGGTACTTGGATCAATCTCGTCAATCCGACTCAAAATGAATCACTCGAAATCGCTAACGCCTTCGATATTGACATTGCCGACCTCCGAGCACCGCTCGATGCGGAAGAAATGTCTCGTATTACCATTGAAGACGAGTACACCCTGATTATCGTTGACGTGCCGGTCACAGAAGAAAGAAATAACCGCACCTACTACGTAACCATCCCGCTTGGTATTATCATCACCGAGGAAACCATTATCACTACGTGTTTGGAACCATTACCGGTCCTCGATGTCTTTATCAACCGTCGATTGCGTAATTTCTACACCTTCATGCGCTCCCGTTTTATCTTTCAGATTCTTTATCGCAATGCAGAGCTTTATCTAACAGCCCTTCGTTCGATTGACCGCAAGAGTGAACAAATCGAAAGTCAACTGCATCAATCAACTCGTAATGAAGAATTGATTGAGCTCATGGAATTGGAAAAAACCATCGTCTATTTCAAGGCCTCCCTCAAAACAAATGAGCGTGTGATTAAGAAATTGACCAGCTCAACCAGCAATATCAAGAAATACCTTGAGGACGAAGATCTGCTTGAAGACACCCTGATTGAAACCCAACAGGCCATCGAGATGGCAGACATTTATGGAAACGTCTTGCATTCTATGACAGAGACCTTTGCCTCTATCATTTCCAACAACCAGAACAACATCATGAAAACCTTGGCCCTTGTGACCATCGTCATGTCCATCCCAACCATGGTCTTTTCTGCCTACGGGATGAACTTTAAGGATAATGAAATCCCTCTAAATGGCGAGCCAAATGCCTTCTGGTTAATCGTCTTTATCGCCTTTGCTATGAGTGTCTCGCTCACTCTCTATCTCATCCATAAAAAATGGTTCTAAGAGGAGTTCCTATGTCTCAGATTAATCTACAAAAATTAACCAAGAAAAACCAAGAGTTTGTCCACATCGCTACCCAACAATTCATCAAAGATGGTAAAACAGACGCTGAAATCAAGACTATTTTTGAGGAAGTCATTCCCAAAATCCTTGAAGAGCAAGCCAAGGGTACGACTGCTCGTTCCCTCTATGGTGCACCAACTCATTGGGCTCATAGCTTCACTGTTAAGGAGCAATATGAAAAAGAGCATCCAAAAGAAAATGATGATCCAAAACTCATGATTATGGACTCAGCTCTTTTCATCACTAGCCTCTTTGCCCTTGTCAGCGCCATCACAACTTTCTTTGCGGCAGATCAAGCTTTCGGCTATGGATTGATTACTCTTCTATTAGTTGGACTGGTTGGTGGATTTGCCTTCTACTTGATGTACTACTTTGTTTACCAATATTATGGCCCAGATATGGACCGCAGTCAACGTCCACCTTTCTGGAAATCTGTACTGGTTATCCTAGCTTCTATGTTCCTTTGGTTGCTTGTCTTCTTTGCAACAAGCTTCCTACCAGCTAGCCTTAACCCAATACTTGCTCCATTGCCACTAGCTATTATTGGAGCAGCCCTCCTAGCCCTTCGCTTCTATCTCAAGAAACGCTTGAACATCCGCAGTGCAAGTGCAGGACCAACACGCTATTAAGACGAATGATAAAAGCAACTGCAGATGCGGTTGCTTTTTCACTTGCTTTTTTGATATACAATAGAACCTCTGACTCTAATCCCTATAGTCTTCTCTCATCTTTTATGATAAAATAGGCTCATACTCAATGAAAATCAAAGAGCAAACTAGGAAGCTAGCCGCAGGTTGCTCAAAGCACAGCTTTGAGGTTGTAGATAAAGCTGACGTGGTTTGAAGAGATTTTCGAAGAGTATCAATCTATTTATAGGAGGATGGGATATGATTTCTACTATTGGTATTGTTAGTTTATCTAGTGGCATTATCGGAGAGGACTTTGTCAAACACGAAGTGGACTTGGGTGTCCAACGTCTCAAGGACCTGGAACTCAATCCTATCTTTTTGCCCCATTCGCTAAAAGGATTAGACTTTATCAAGGACCATCCTGAAGATCGTGCAGAGGATTTGATTCATGCCTTTTCTGATGATAGCATCGACATAATCCTATGCGCCATCGGTGGAGACGATACCTATCGCTTGCTACCTTATCTTTTTGAAAATGACCAACTACAAAAGGTTATCAAACAAAAAATATTTCTTGGCTTCTCGGATACAACCATGAACCACCTCATGTTGCATAAACTAGTAATCAAGACTTTTTATGGGCAATCCTTCTTAGCAGACATTTGTGAATTAGACAAAGAAATGTTAGCCTATACCCTTCACTACTTTAAAGAATTGATTGAGACGGGAAGAATCTCAGAAATCCGCCCTAGCAATGTTTGGTATGAGGAAAGGACTGACTTCAGTCCCAAGGCTCTGGGGACACCTCGTGTCAGTCATGCAAATACCGGTTTTGAGTTGTTGCAAGGAAATGCCCAGTTCGAGGGAAAAATCCTCGGTGGTTGCCTCGAATCCCTCTACGATATCTTTGACAACTCTCGATACACAGATAGCACGGAGCTCTGTCAAAAATACAAACTTTTCCCTGACTTGTCAGACTGGGAAGGCAAAATCCTCTTACTAGAAACAAGCGAAGAAAAGCCTGAGCCGAAAGACTTCAAAAAGATGTTGCGGACTTTAAAGGACACTAGTATATTCGAGGTCATCAGTGGACTCTTGGTCGGAAAACCTATGGATGAAACTTTCTATGACGACTATAAAGAGGCA
>CAKQBM010000165.1 GCA_934216185.1 uncultured Streptococcus sp.
AAAATGACAAAACAAGTGTTTCAAACGACTTTTGCGGGTCGTGAGTTAATTGTAGAGACTGGTCAGGTTGCTAAGCAGGCAAATGGCTCTGTTGTTGTACGTTACGGTGAGTCAACTGTCTTGACTGCTGCCGTTATGTCTAAGAAGATGGCAACTGGGGATTTCTTCCCACTCCAAGTCAACTATGAAGAAAAAATGTATGCGGCTGGGAAGTTTCCTGGTGGCTTTATGAAACGTGAAGGACGTCCATCAACAGATGCGATCTTGACAGCGCGTTTGATTGACCGTCCAATCCGTCCTATGTTTGCGGAAGGTTTCCGTAATGAAGTCCAAGTCATCAACACCGTGCTTTCTTATGATGAAAATGCATCTGCACCAATGGCAGCTATGTTTGGTTCATCCTTGGCACTTTCTATTTCAGATATCCCATTTGATGGCCCAATCGCTGGTGTCCAAGTGGGTTATGTGGATGGTCAAATCATCATCAACCCTAGTCAAGAACAAGCAGAGCAATCTCTCCTTGAATTGACAGTAGCTGGTACCAAACACGCCATCAACATGGTAGAGTCTGGTGCTAAAGAATTGTCAGAAGAAATCATGCTGGAAGCGCTCCTTAAAGGGCACGAAGCTGTCAAAGAATTGATTGCCTTCCAAGAAGAAATCGTTGCGGCTGTTGGGAAAGAAAAAGCAGAAGTAGAATTGCTTCATGTGGACACTGACTTGCAGGCTGAAATTATCGCAGCCTACAACAGCGACCTCCAAAAAGCGGTTCAAGTAGAAGAAAAATTGGCTCGTGAAGCTGCAACTCAAGCAGTTAAGGATCAAGTGACTGCTGTTTATGAAGAAAAATATGCGGATCACGAAGAATTTGACCGCATCATGCGTGATGTGGCTGAAATCTTGGAACAAATGGAACACGCTGAAGTGCGCCGTTTGATCACAGAAGATAAGGTGCGTCCTGACGGTCGTAAGGTTGATGAAATCCGTCCTTTGGATGCGGTTGTTGACTTCCTTCCTCGTGTGCACGGTTCTGGTCTCTTCACTCGTGGACAAACTCAAGCCCTTTCAGTCTTGACCTTGGCTCCGATGGGGGAAACTCAAATCATCGATGGTTTGGATCCTGAGTACAAGAAACGCTTTATGCACCACTATAACTTCCCTCAATATTCTGTAGGGGAAACAGGTCGTTACGGTGCGCCTGGTCGTCGTGAAATTGGTCACGGTGCTCTTGGTGAGCGTGCCCTTGCTCAAGTCTTACCAAGTTTGGAAGAATTCCCATATGCTATCCGTCTAGTAGCAGAAGTTTTGGAATCAAACGGTTCTTCATCTCAGGCGTCTATCTGTGCGGGAACTCTTGCCCTTATGGCTGGTGGTGTGCCAATCAAGGCGCCAGTAGCTGGTATTGCCATGGGACTTATCTCAGATGGAAACAACTATACAGTCTTGACAGATATCCAAGGTTTGGAAGACCATTTTGGAGATATGGACTTCAAGGTTGCAGGTACTCGTGACGGGATTACAGCCCTTCAGATGGATATCAAGATCCAAGGGATTACTGCAGAAATCTTGACAGAGGCTCTTGCCCAAGCCAAGAAAGCCCGTTTTGAAATTCTTGATGTGATTGAAGCAACCATTCCAGAAGTTCGTCCAGAATTGGCTCCAACTGCTCCGAAAATTGATACCATCAAGATTGATGTGGACAAGATTAAGATTGTCATTGGTAAGGGTGGAGAAACCATCGACAAGATTATCGCTGAAACAGGCGTTAAGATTGATATCGATGAAGAAGGAAATGTATCTATCTACTCTAGCGACCAAGATGCCATCAATCGTGCTAAAGAAATTATTACTGGTTTGGTCCGTGAAGCCAAAGTGGATGAAGTTTACCGTGCTAAAGTCGTTCGTATCGAGAAGTTTGGTGCCTTTGTTAACCTCTTTGATAAGACAGATGCCCTTGTTCATATCTCGGAGATGGCTTGGACGCGTACCAATAATGTCGAAGACTTGGTAGCAATCGGGGATGAAGTTGATGTTAAGGTTATCAAGATTGATGAAAAAGGACGTGTGGATGCTTCTATGAAGGCCCTTCTTCCTCGTCCTCCAAAACCTGAACGTGATGAAAAAGGTGAAAAATCAGAGCGTCCTCACCGTCCACGTCATCACAAGGACCATAAACCTAAGAAAGAATTTACAGAAACACCAAAAGATTCAGAATAAGAAAAGGAGAAATGTATGGGATGGTGGCGCGAAACCATTGATATCGTAAAAGAAAATGATCCAGCGGCCCGCACCACTTTGGAGGTTTTGCTGACTTATCCAGGTGTCAAGGCCTTGGCGGCCCACCGTCTTTCACATTTTCTCTGGAAGCATGGCTTCAAACTCTTGGCTCGTATGCACAGTCAGTTTTGGCGCTTTTGGACTCAGATTGAGATTCATCCAGGTGCCCAGATTGATTCAGGTGTCTTTATCGACCACGGTTCTGGCTTAGTGATTGGAGAGACAGCGATTGTCGAAAAAGGCGTTCTTCTCTATCACGGAGTAACTCTTGGTGGGACTGGTAAGGATGTTGGTAAACGCCATCCGACCGTGCGAAAGGGAGCTCTCATATCAGCCCATGCCCAAGTTATCGGACCTGTGGAAATCGGTGAAAATGCCAAGGTCGGTGCAGCAGCAGTTGTTGTGGCAGACGTACCTAGTGATGTGACAGTTGTCGGTATTCCTGCTAAGATTGTCCGTGTACATGGTAAAAAGGATGAGCCGGTCATTCACGAAGTCGAAGAAAAACGAGAGTACTACGTCAATAAACTCGAGCAGGCTAAAGATGCCAGTCACAGATCATCTGGTTTGTAGAGGATAGCTATATGATTCAAGCAAGAAACAAGTTAAGCCAAGAAGAGCTATCTGAGGCGAAAAAACTAATTAACTGTTGCCAAAACTATGACGGTACCTATCGTGATCCCTATCTCTCTAATATGCTTAATTTTGACCCAAACATGCCCGCCTTTTTCCTTTATTATGAAAAAGGCGAACTTGTTGGTTTATTAACTGTCTATGCAGATGATCAAGATGTAGAAGTGACGATACTGGTTCATCCAGCTCATCGCCGTCAGGGGATTGCACGTGCATTGTTTACTAGTTTTGAGAGAGAAACAGCTTCTTTTCCGATTCATTCAGTCACTTTTCAGACAGAGCGTGTTTTTCTAGACAACCATCCTGATTTTGTCAGCAACTGGGGACTAATCGAGGATGAAGAGACAGAAACTTGGTTAGGTAAGGATAGAAAACCTTATCCGTTAGCAAATATTTCCAATCTTGAAGTTTTGTTAGCAGATAGTTCGTATCAGGAGCAAATTAGTCAGTTAAAATTTCAGGCATTTTCAGAGGAACATGAATCTAGAGAAGTTGTGGATAGATATGTCGCTGAAGCTCTGAAGGATCCAGAAAGTCGCTTATATATTTTGTTAAAAGACGGTCAGGTTATTGGGACTTGCACGGTAGATTTATCGAGCGATACGAATTATTTCTACGGTTTAGCAATATCTGAATCTGAACGTGGGAAAGGCTATGGAAGTTATTTAGCAAAATCCCTTGTCAACCAACTCATTGAGCAAAATGATAAGGAGTTCCAAATTGCAGTAGAAGATAGCAATGTAGGTGCCAAACGTTTGTATGAAAAAATTGGCTTTGTCAAACAGACTCAGGTGGTTTATTTAGATAGGAAAGAGTGAATAAATGTTACTAGAAGAATTTGAAAATGTACCTGCTGTCATAGAGCCAACTGATCGAAGCCTTCTTAGTGGTGGAGAGATTTGTGAGACGATTATTCTGTCTTTTAATGGAGAGGT
>CAKQBM010000166.1 GCA_934216185.1 uncultured Streptococcus sp.
TTCCCAAACCACCTGAAGTCACTAACTGACGTTCATTTTGGTAGGGATAATACTGAGCTGTCCACATTTGATGTTGTCCTACGTCAGTGACAACAATGGCATCAGCATTCGTCAACTCACCGATGCGTTCAATAACGGCCTGGGGTTGAACCACACGCTCTTTCTTGTCATAAGAACGAACACGGTTTTTGTCTTTAGTAACTTTCTCAATCCATTTTTCAGTATTGTTATGAACTATTGGTTCCGCCAACAACATTTGCAAAGCCTTCTTAGCATCTCCAACTACAGGAATATCTGCACTGATAATCTTGCCGATCTCAGCTGGGTCAATATCAATGTGGGCAACCTTAGCATTCTTAGCGAAAGTCTTAGGATTCCCCGTCAAGCGGTCATCGAAACGGCAACCAATACTAATCATAAAGTCAGCTTCCGTCATGGCAATATTAGCTGCGAATGACCCGTGCATGCCTCCCATTCCAAGGAAGAGCGGATGACTCGTTGCAATCGTTCCTTGTCCCAAAAGACTGGTGACCACTGGAATTTGATAGCGTTCTGCAAATTCATTTAATTCTGCAGCTGCTTCAGCATAACTAATCCCACCACCAGCTAGCAAGACTGGCTTTTTAGCCTTGGATAATTGCTTCAAGATTTTCTTGATTTGCATATCATTCGGCTCAAGAGTTGGCTGATAGCTTGGTAGGTTCACTTCTGGTGAATAAATGAAGTCTGTTTCTAAAGCAGATACGTCTTTAGGTAGGTCAATGACAACTGGCCCTGGTCGACCTGTAGTTGCAATATGGACAGCTTCCGTAATGATACGCGGAATATCAGCTGTCTCACGAACTTGGTAATTGTACTTAGTGATTGGCATGGTAATTCCCACGATGTCTGCCTCCTGAAAGGCATCCTTCCCAATCCCTGCTCTCGCTACCTGCCCTGTAAAGACCAAAAGGGGAACGCTATCGCTCATGGCATCTGCAATCCCTGTAATGGCATTGGTTGCTCCCGGTCCGCTAGTGACGACGGCAACACCCAACTTTCCAGTTGATTTGGCATAACCTTCAGCTTCATGCAGACAACCTTGCTCATGGCGTCCTAGAATGTGGCGAATGCCTTTAAAATTATATATCGCATCATAAAAAGGCAAGACCGCACCACCAGGATAGCCAAAGATGGTATCAATTCCTAAATCACGAAGTGTTTCCAAAACTAGGTCCGACCCCGTCTTAGGAGATTCTAAACTGATTTTCTCCATTGTTCCCCTTTCTCTTCTCTTAAAAATAACTTGTTACTATCATACCATTTTTTCAAAATTTTTCAAGAGAAAAGAAGAAATTTTCTGAATTTTCTATTTTAACGTTTATTTATGAATGTTATTTTTATTTTTATAAAAAAGATACCGATTTCATTTACTAAAAAAGAAAAAAGAACTGATTTCTCAGTCCTTTATTAATCTTATTCTACACTAAATAGGTATGGGTAAACAGGTTGTTGGCCTTGGTGAATCTCTACTTCAACATCTTCGAATTCTTCTGCGATTCCTTGAGCAATTTCATTGGCAAGTTCTTCGCTTCCGTCTTCACCGACATAGAAGGTTACGATTTCACTATCTTCATCCAACATATGTTTCAATGTTTCAGTCAAGGTTTGGTGCATGTCAGGGTTTGACACGAGGATTTTCCCATCCACCATACCAAGATTATCATTTTCATGGATTTCTAAGCCATCAATCGTTGTATCACGAACAGCTGTTGTAACGCTTCCGCTAACGACTTCGCTGAGGGCTGCAGTCATACGCTCTTGGTTTTCTTCGATGGACTTGCTTGGATCAAAAGCAAGAAGACTTGTCAAACCTTGAGGAAGAGTACGAGTCTCTACCACTACTGCTGGTTGCTCCAAAACTTCTGCTGCAGATTGAGCTGCCATGAAGATGTTCTTGTTGTTTGGTAGGAAGATAATGTTACGAGCATTGACCTGTTCAACAGCCTTGATAAAGTCTTCTGTTGAAGGGTTCATGGTTTGACCGCCTTCGATAACATAATCCACACCTTGAGAACGGAAGATATCTGCTAGACCTTTACCAGCCACCACAGCAATCAAAGCATACTCTTTTTCTTCAGCAGGCTTGCTAACTTGGGTAGCTTCTTTCTCAACCTGTGCTTCATGTTGGTTACGCATATTGTCAACTTTTACCTTGACCAAGCTACCATATTTGAGACCTTCTTGCATAACAAGTCCTGGATCTTCTGTATGAACATGGACTTTGACAATTTCATCATCGTTGACAACAAGGAGAGAGTCTCCAAGCTCATTCAAGTAGTTACGGAATTCATCGTAGTCGAAATCTTTAGCATATGTTGGACCTTGCTTAAGAGCTACCATGATTTCAGTACAGTAACCAAATGTGATGTCCTCAGTCGCTACATGACCAGCTACAGACTTGTGGTGCTCCGCATTGATCATTTCACTCATGTTGGCAGGAGTCGCTACAAAGTCCTCAGATGCAATATATTCGCCAGTAAGGGCTAAAAGGAAACCTTCATAGATGAAGACCAGTCCTTGACCACCTGAGTCCACAACGCCAACTTCCTTCAAGACTGGAAGCATGTCTGGCGTTTTAGCTAGAGCTGTTTTAGCACTTTCCAATGCTGCGCGCATGACCTCAACAGCGTCATCTGTTTGCTCAGCCTTTTTCTTAGCACCGATAGCAGCTCCACGAGAAACTGTCAAAATCGTTCCTTCAACTGGTTTCATAACTGCTTTATAAGCAACTTCCACACCTGATTGGAAGGCAAGGGCCAAGTCTTGACCTGTTAACTCGTCTTTATCCTTGATTGCTTGTGAAAATCCACGGAAAAGCTGAGATGTAATAACTCCTGAGTTCCCACGCGCACCCATCAAAAGACCTTTGGCAAGAATGCTCGCTACCTCTCCAACTGTAGAAGCTGGCTTGTCTGCAACTTCTTTAGCTCCATTTTCAATGGTCATTCCCATATTTGTCCCAGTATCTCCATCTGGAACTGGAAAGACGTTTAATGAATTGACATATTCAGCTTGCTTATTCAAGCGAGTTGATGCAGCTTGCACCATTTCTTGAAATAAGCTAGTAGTAATTTTTGACACGGTTATTCTCCTACAACTTTGATATTTTGAATGTAGACATTTACAGTCTGAGCAGTAATTCCAAGTTGGTTTTCCAAACTAAAACGAACACGCTCTTGAATGTTTTTTGACACTTCGCTAATCTTTGTTCCGTAGCTCAACACGGTATATACATCAACTGCAATACTGCCATCTTCGGTCGCCTTTACGACGACACCTTTGGAATAATTTTCCTTACCTAGAAGGGCTTGGAAGTTATCTTTGAGGGCATTTTTACTAGCCATACCGACCACACCAAAAATCTCAGTTGCTGCCCCACCTACGACGGTTGCAATCACTTCATCTGTTAGTTCGATTTGACCATCTTTTGTATTAATTTTTACAGTCATCCTTTTTACCTCAACTAGTTGATACTCTATTTTATCATATTTCAGCCCAAGTGTAAAAGCAGAATACTGTATCAGCGGATATTTACTCTATTTTTCAAATGATTTTATACCTACAACAAAAGAAAAAAGACCCTAAGGTCTCCTTACTTTTATTATTAAACGCGTTCAACTTTACCTGATTTCAAAGCACGAGCTGAAGCCCAAACTTTTTTAGGTTTACCATCGATAAGAACAGTAACTTTTTGAAGGTTTGGTTTTACGGCACGTTTTGTTTGGTTCATCGCGTGTGAACGGTTGTTTCCTGATACAGTCTTACGACCTGTAAAGTAACATACTTTAGCCATT
>CAKQBM010000167.1 GCA_934216185.1 uncultured Streptococcus sp.
CAAACACGTGCTGAAGCCAAGAAAGAAAAAGTCAGCGAGCGCTTGCGCCATCTACAAAGTCAATTAACAGACCAGTATCAGATTAGCTATACTGAAGCACTAGAAAAGGCACATGAGTTGGAAAATCTCAATCTGGCAGAGCAAGAGGTGCAGGATTTAGAGAAGGCTATTCGCTCACTGGGGCCTGTCAATTTGGATGCTATTGAACAGTACGAAGAAGTTCACAACCGTCTGGACTTTCTAAATAGCCAGCGAGATGATATTTTGTCAGCGAAAAATCTGCTTCTTGAGACCATCACAGAAATGAATGATGAGGTAAAAGAACGCTTTAAATCAACCTTTGAGGCCATTCGTGAGTCCTTTAAAGTGACCTTCAAGCAGATGTTTGGCGGAGGTCAGGCGGACCTCATTTTGACTGAGGGAGACCTGCTGACAGCTGGGGTTGAGATTTCTGTCCAACCACCAGGCAAGAAAATCCAGTCTCTCAACCTCATGAGTGGTGGGGAGAAAGCCTTATCAGCTCTAGCCTTACTTTTCTCTATCATTCGAGTTAAGACTATCCCGTTTGTTATCTTGGATGAGGTAGAGGCTGCGCTGGACGAAGCCAATGTTAAACGTTTTGGAGATTATCTCAACCGCTTTGATAAGGACAGCCAGTTTATAGTCGTAACCCACCGTAAGGGGACTATGGCAGCGGCTGATTCCATCTATGGAGTGACCATGCAAGAATCGGGTGTTTCAAAGATTGTTTCAGTTAAGTTAAAAGATTTAGAAAGTATTGAAGGATGACAATTAAACTAGTAGCAACAGATATGGACGGAACCTTCCTAGATGAGAATGGACGCTTTGATATGGACCGCCTCAAGTCTCTCTTGGTTTCCTACAAGGAAAAAGGGATTTACTTTGCGGTGGCTTCGGGGCGCGGATTTCTATCCTTAGAAAAATTATTTGCTGATGTTCGTGATGACATTATTTTCATTGCGGAAAATGGCAGTTTGGTTGAATATCAAGGTCAAGACTTGTATGAAGCGACCATGTCTCGTGAGTTTTATTTGACGACTTTTGCAAAGCTAAAAACGTCACCTTATGTCGACATCAATAAATTGCTCTTGACGGGCAAAAAAGGCTCTTATGTGCTAGATACGGTTGATGCGACCTATTTGAAAGAGAGCCAACACTATAATGAAAATATCCAAAAAGTAGCGAGTTTGGAAGATATCACAGATGACATTTTCAAATTTACAACCAACTTCACAGAAGAAACGCTTGAAGCTGGAGAAGCTTGGGTCAATGAACATGTCTCTGGTGTTAAGGCTATGACAACTGGCTTTGAATCCATTGATATTGTTCTGGACTATGTCGATAAGGGAGTGGCCATTGTTGAATTAGCTAAAAAACTTGGCATCACGATGGATCAGGTTATGGCTTTTGGAGACAATCTAAATGATTTGCATATGATGCAGGTTGTGAGTCATCCTGTAGCTCCTGAGAATGCACGACCAGAGATTTTAGAATTAGCAAAGACTGTGATTGGTCACCATAAGGACCAGTCGGTTATCGCTTATATGGAGGGCTTATAATGGCAGATATAAAATTGATTGCATTGGACTTGGATGGGACCTTGCTGACTAGTGATAAAAAGCTGACGGATCGCACCAAGGCAACCTTGAAAGCTGCGCGTGATCGTGGTATTAAGGTTGTATTGACAACTGGTCGTCCCTTAAAAGCTATGGATTTCTTTCTCCACGAGCTAGGGACTGACGGTCAGGAAGATGAGTATACCATTACCTTTAATGGAGGGTTGGTTCAGAAAAATACAGGTGAAATCCTTGATAAGACAGTCTTTTCATATGATGATGTGGCACGCTTGTATGAAGAAACAGAGAAATTATCACTGCCTCTTGATGCCATCTCAGAAGGAACTGTTTATCAAATCCAATCGGACCAAGAAAGTCTTTATGCTAAATTCAATCCAGCTTTGACTTTTGTACCAGTGGACTTTGAAGACCTGTCTAGTCAAATGACCTACAATAAATGCGTGACTGCCTTTGCTCAAGAACCCTTGGATGCAGCCATTCAAAAGATTTCTCCAGAATTGTTTGACCAATATGAAATCTTTAAATCACGTGAAATGTTGCTAGAGTGGTCACCAAAGAATGTTCATAAAGCAACAGGATTGGCTAAACTAATCAGCCATCTTGGAATCAATCAAAGCCAAGTGATGGCCTGTGGTGATGAGGCCAATGATCTTTCTATGATTGAGTGGGCAGGGCTTGGTGTTGCCATGCAAAACGCTGTTCCTGAAGTCAAGGCAGTCGCAAATGTGGTAACCCCAATGACCAATGATGAGGAAGCTGTCGCCTGGGCTATCGAAGAATACGTGCTAAAGGAGAACTAAGATATGGGATTATTTGACCGTCTATTCGGAAAAAAAGAAGAACCTAAAATCGAAGAAGTTGTAAAAGAAGCTCTGGAAAATCTTGATTTGTCTGAAGATGTTGAGCATGCCTTAACAGAAGCTGAGGAACTTCCTCATGAAGAAGCAGAAATTGCTGAAGAAGCTGTACTCCAAGAAGAGGAAAATCATGATTCAGAGCCAGTTGTAGAAGTTTCTCAAGAAGAAGTCGAAGAATTGCCAAACTCACAAGAAGTCCCAGAGGAAGAGAATCCTGACCTCCTAGAGACTGTAAAAGAAAATAGTTCTGAAGTGCTTGAACCAGAAAGGCTTCAAGCAGAAGAAACTGTTCAGGAAAAATATGACCGTAGTCTTAAGAAAACTCGTACAGGCTTCGGTGCCCGCTTGAACGCCTTCTTTGCTAATTTCCGCTCTGTTGACGAGGAATTCTTCGAGGAGTTGGAAGAACTACTGATTATGAGTGACGTTGGTGTCCAGGTGGCTTCTAACTTAACAGAGGAGCTACGCTACGAAGCCAAGCTTGAAAACGCCAAGAAACCTGACGCCCTTCGCCGTGTCATCATTGAGAAATTGGTTGAGCTTTATGAAAAGGATGGCAACTACGATGAAAGAATCCACTTCCAAAATGGATTGACTGTCATGCTCTTCGTCGGTGTTAATGGTGTTGGGAAAACAACTTCTATCGGAAAACTAGCCCACCGCTACAAACAAGCTGGGAAGAAGGTCATGCTGGTTGCGGCAGATACCTTCCGTGCAGGAGCAGTAGCCCAGCTTGCTGAATGGGGGCGTCGTGTGGACGTTCCAGTTGTGACTGGACCTGAAAAAGCTGATCCAGCCAGCGTGGTCTTTGATGGTATGGAACGTGCCGTGGCTGAAGGTATTGATATTCTTATGATTGACACAGCGGGTCGTCTGCAAAATAAGGATAACCTTATGGCTGAGCTGGAAAAGATTGGTCGCATCATCAAACGTGTGGTGCCAGAAGCACCCCATGAAACCTTCTTAGCCCTTGATGCATCAACAGGTCAAAATGCCCTTGTACAGGCCAAAGAATTTTCAAAAATTACACCTCTGACAGGAATTGTCTTGACTAAGATTGACGGAACAGCTCGAGGTGGTGTTGTTCTAGCCATCCGTGAAGAACTCAATATTCCTGTGAAATTGATTGGTTTTGGTGAAAAAATCGATGATATTGGAGAGTTTAACTCAGAAAACTTTATGAAGGGTCTCTTGGAAGGCTTAATCTAATCAGAAGCAAAAATCCTGCAAGGCACAAACTTGCAGGAAATTTTTTTATTCTAAACGACCATCTTGACGATAGGCAATATCTGGTTGCCAAGTCCATTTGGCACCGAATTTTTCAAGTAAGTCAAAGCTTGCTTGAGGTCCCATGCTTCCAGC
>CAKQBM010000168.1 GCA_934216185.1 uncultured Streptococcus sp.
GAAAAGCTACCCATTGAAAAGTTTCATGGGGTAGGTAAAAAGTCAGTGGAACGCCTTCATGATATGGACATTTATACAGGTGCAGATCTTTTGAAGATCCCCGAGATGGACTTGATTGACCGTTTTGGACGCTTCGGATTTGACCTCTTTCGTAAGGCCAGAGGAATTTCTAATAGCCCTGTCAGGCCCAATCGTATCCGCAAATCTATTGGAAGTGAGCGAACCTATGGCAAGCTGCTTTATAATGAAGATGACATCAAGGCTGAGTTGACTAAAAATGCCAGGAGGGTAGCTGAGAGTGCCCAGAAAGCTAAAAAAGTCGGTCGTATCATAGTCATCAAGGTTCGCTATTCGGATTTCTCAACCTTAACCAAGCGTATGACCTTGGACAAATCAACCCAGGACTTTGATACCATTGAAAGGATTGCTCATACCATTTTCGATCAGCTGGAGGAAAATAGCAGTGGTGTTCGCCTCTTAGGTGTTACCCTGACAGGTTTAGAAGACCAAGAGGGCAGGCAGTTAGATTTGGACGATTTGGAGTCATGATTTAAAAAGAATATAATAGGTAGAGTTTTGCTTTATTCTCTGAAAAGTGACCTTGAAGAATCATCAGACCTATGCTATCTTAAATAGTAACCAATAGAAATGAGGGAATAATCTTAATGAAAAAACTGTTTACTTACTTAGGACTTGTCCTAGCAGCTTGTCTGATTCTCGTAGCCTGTGCGTCAAACAAGCCAGCGGAAAAGAAAAAGGCCGCACCAACACCGACAGAGCGTGCCAAGGCTGATGCGACAGTCTTGATTGATACCATGCTTGGAAAATCAAGTAATGGTTTCTCAAAACTCTACGGGGAGAATTACGAAAGTTGGACCGAAACGAATGTCTTCGAGAAACAGGTTGCAGATACTATTGAGAAAGAAGGCTATACTCCTGAAGCTGACTATACCTTTAAGTATATTGAGGGCTATGATGCCAAAACACCAACCCAAGTGCTCTCTAAGTTTCTTAAGGTTCGCCGTAATATGATTGGGAAAATTCAGGACTATAAACTGAAGGATGTCAAAGTTAAGGGCAATGAGGCGACGGTTACCTTTACGTCACGATCTGTCAGTGCCTATGGAGCTGCAGCTGCAGTTCGTATTCTCCTGATGAGCCTCTATGATAACGACATTGATAAGTTGAAACAGTGGAATCAAGCTGACAAGAATGACGATGAAAAGGGTAAGGCCAAAGATCTCACAACGAAGTTCCTTTATGGTGAAAACTTTAACGGTGATTTAACGCAATTTAAGGACATTGATAAAGAAATGTCCTATACACCTTTGACAGGTGCTGATAATCTGGAGAAGACCTTCAAGCTTACCAAAGATGATGGTGGTAATTGGACTATTTCTGTAGAAGATTATAAAGAGCTTGCCGAAGCCTTGGTCGACCATGACGAATCAGGAAGCAGAGCCGTTTACGCCGAACGTATCCATAAGAATCTGTCAGACTATCAACCTGAAGACAGTAGCGACTCAAGCAGTAAGTCATCAGATAAGGATAAGTAGTGTTTTAGCACAGATTGATTTTATCTATCACCTCCCCCAGCCTTTGGCTGGGGTTTTCTAATACCCAAATCCTAATAATTTTGTCCCTCTCATAATGTCATGAAAGCGTATTTTCCATGGTATAATGGATATTGTAGTCTGTATTCAGAATATTTTGATAAATGGGTTAGCGAAGATTTTGGGTAGTGGAGGGGCTCTGTCTACAGTCGGTAGTGCTATTGATTCTGTAGACTGGAATGTTGTAGCTACAGGAGTTGCGTACGGTGTTGTAATTGCAGCGGCATCTGTATTAGCTGGTCCTCTTGGTGGAGCCTCTGCGGCGGCTATTATAATTGGTGCTAATGCGATTGATACAGATAGTGTTGTAAATAGAGGTAATAAATATGAAGCATAGCATAAAAAAATTAACTTTGACACAAATATTTCTACTTTATAGGTATGTAATGTTTATTTGTTTTGGAGCCATATTGGTTTCTGCACTAATTGTGACGAAAGCCCATAGCAACAAGAATTCTGAACTGATATTTATCCTTGACGTTACTAGTATTATTTTATTGATGATTATGTTATCTTTTAAGAAGATTATTTCTAATTGCTTAGTAGATTTATTAGTTACTGATTTAGATTTAGACAAGTATCGAGGTTACTTTGAATATGGATACAAGCACTCAATAAAATCACAGAAGGGCGCTAATTTACAAGAATCTCACCTTGCGAATGCTCAGTATCATTATTTTCGAGGAGAATTTGAGCAGTCCTTGCAGTCACTGAATGAAATTAATCTAAAAAAGGCGAGGTGGAGACGACGCAAAGTATTGTTAACAAGCCTATCCTACTATCGCATGCTTAACAAAATTAATCAAAAAGATTTTGATGATTTTGAGGATAGCCTTGCCTTGTATCGCAAAATGAAAGGTAAGAATGTTCCAGAAAGTTCAGCAAAATTGTTAGCTATTTACAGGGTTGTCTCAGGTCAATCGACTGATTATTTTGAGAGGATAGCACCAAAATATAAGCTTCACCAAATTGAAGCTAAGTATTACGCAGCTCTCAATCATCTCAACCAAGATCAACCAGAAGAAGCTAAAGCTTGTTTCCAAGAAATTGTCAACGAAAATCCAGATTTGTTTTACGTGAAAGAGGCCAAGAAGTATTTGGGATCTTAGCCAGTAAAATAGTTGTCATTGACAGCCAAAATCCCTAAGTTTGATTGGAGGACCAAAGCCTCAGAAGCATACTATTGTCCACACTAGATAACGAAAATGATAAAGGAGTAGAGGAAATGAAACTATGGTATCTGAAAAAAATATCAAAGCAATCTGCCATTAGTATTGTATCAACTATTGAGAAGCTAGTTGTTTCATCACTAATATTTTTGTTGCTAATGGTACCTTTTGTATTTTATTTGCAATTAAGTGAAAGTGATATTCTCTATGTCTTCTTTTTTGTTATTTGCGTTCCTATGATGTGGCTTATTCTAGTTTTTATCTCTAATCCATATGTAAAGGTGCTAAACTATATCTTGCAAGAAGATGTCGACTTAGATAAATATGTTAATATATTGAGACTCTTGCCTAGAGAAAGTAAAAATAAAAGATTTAAGAGAGAATATAGTCAAGCAAGTTTAATTGCTGAGGGACGGTATCAATATTTGAAAGGCAATTTCGAGCAGTCATTAAGATTTTTGAATCAAGTTGATTTCTCGCTGATTTCTAAGAAAAATAAGAACATATATATGGATCAATTGAAGTATTATACGTTTTTGGATGAGTTAAATCTAATAAAGGTAAGTGAACACAGCCGTATTCCATCTTTCATCAATGAAAAATTATATGTACAACTAAGAGCTATTTTGAATGTTGTTAATGGAGAAAAAACGGATTATTTTTCAATCTGGAATCCTGAATGGAAACTAGAAAAGATTATGAAAAACTATTACTCAGCTCTCAACCATCTCAACCAAAACCAACCCGAAGAAGCTAAAGCATGCTTCCGAGAAATCGTCAATGAAAATCCAGATTTGTTTTACGTGAAAGAGGCTAAGAAGTATTTGGGAGAGGCGGTGTAGTTATCGCTAGAGTTGTCACATCAGTGGCAGCTCTTTTCTATCTTGTTATTTATCCCATTCCTCCTATAACCTTTATCTATCACCTCTTAGTTTTTTGGTATTAGACGACTAGGGGTGAAGGTGGTACACTACTATCAAAAACTATTGAAGAA
>CAKQBM010000169.1 GCA_934216185.1 uncultured Streptococcus sp.
AAATGCTGAAAGATATGGGCCAGGTAGTCTTGAGGTGAGAGGTGTTGAGCACGTTCAAACAAGTGGTGAAAGAGTTTTTGACAGAGTTCATCCAGCAATAATTCCTTACTCTCGTAATGACTATAGAAGGTCGATCGCCCGACATCAGCGAGGTCAATAATTTCTTGAACCGTTATGGTTTCATAGCCTTTTTGGTTGAGTAACTGTAAAAAAGCACTATAGATAGCTTTTCGAGTCTTAGTAATGCGACGATCTTGAGCTGGCATATGGACAATTTGAACAAACTGTTCAATAACGTACACAGAGAACGGTTTGTTTCTATCCTTTCTGTTGATAGTATTGGATAATAGATAATAAGGAGAAGAGATTATGGTCTCATTCTTCTGAATATCAATAGGAGTAAATGAATGACGCAGTAGCTGATTGGACTCTTCTTTCGCTATTTGGCTCAGAAGAGCACCTAATCAGCCTTACTGGGGTGAGACTAGGAACAAATTTAAAAAAATTTGCTCAGTCTCACTTTCATTATATCAAAGGATTAAGTAATATGAAGACAAAATGTGCGGTTTGGCTGGCTTTTTTCTTGAATCTAAGCTTTGCCATTGTTGAGTTTATTGCGGGTGGAATTTTTGGTTCCAGTGCAGTTCTCGCTGATTCGGTCCATGACTTTGGGGATGCGGTTGCCATTGGCATCTCGGCTTTTCTAGAGAGCATTTCCAATCGGAAAGAAGATAGCCATTACACCTTGGGCTACAAGCGTTTTAGCCTCTTGGGTGCTATGGTCACGGCTGTGATTCTGATGACAGGGTCTGGAATGGTGATTTTGGAAAATATGGTCAAACTCTTTCACCCACAGCCTGTCAATGAAGAGGGACTTCTCTGGCTTGGGATTATTGCCATCAGTGTGAATGTCTTAGCAAGTCTGGTCATTCGTAAGGGACAAACCAAGAATGAATCCATTCTCAGCCTGCATTTTTTGGAAGACACCTTGGGTTGGTTGGCTGTCATCTTGATGGCCATGGTCCTCAGATATACTGACTGGTATATCCTGGATCCGCTCCTGTCCCTTGCCATTTCCTTCTTTATTCTATCAAAAGCCATTCCACGTTTTTGGAGCACGCTCAGGATTTTCCTCGATGCTGTTCCAGAAGGGGTGAATATCCAGAAGATCAAGACGGATTTGGCTGAATTGGACCATGTTGCTAGTATCAATCAGCTTAATCTTTGGACCATGGACGGCTTAGAAAAAAATGCCATTGTCCATGTTTGTCTGGAGCATGTCAAACATATGGAGGTCTGTAAAGAGTCTATCCGGGACTTGCTCAAAGAGAGTGGCTTTCAAAATGTCACCATCGAAGTTGATGAAGACTTGGCAACCCACCGAGCTCACAAGCGAAATATCGAAGAGCTGGAAGCTGAAAGTGAGCAGCAACACCATCATTAAGGTTTGTTTTTTAACTCTTAGAGGCTTCTCTAGGAGTTTTTTTGACACTAAACTCTCTAAAGTATGCCTTTTCATGCTAAAATAGAACAAACGTGAAACAAGGAGTAATTATGAGTAAGAGAGCTGTGTTGATGATGACCTTTGGGTCACCCGAAGAGATTACCTATGAAGGAGTAGCGGAGTTTTTCACGAATATCCGGCGTGGTGTTCGTCCTGAACCACATGAAATTCAGACTTTATATGACAATTACCTACGAATTGGTGGAACTCCACTTCAAAGGATAACTAGAGAAGAAGTGGATTTGGTTGCTTCTGCTCTTGGAGAACGAGCGTCGGTCTACTTTGCTAATAAATTTTCCCGCCCTTTTATCACTGATGTAATCAAAGAGATGGAGAATGACGGAATTGAAGAATGTTTGTGCTTGATTTTAGAGCCTCATTATTCTTACTATTCTGTCATGGGATATGAAAAATTTTTAGAAAGTGAGCAGATTAGGTTCCAAATTATCAAGGATTGGTACCAAGAACCTTCACTTCTCCACTATTGGGCTGATGAGATTCGAAATATTTTAGATCAAATTGGAGATGACAGCTATAAGGTGATTTTTTCAGCTCATAGTGTCCCAGTTTTGGCCCTTGATTTTGGCGATCCTTATATCGATCAGATTTATGACAATACTCGCTTGATTGCGGAAATTTTAGGCCTTGAAGAAGACCAGTATACCAATACATGGCAGAGTGAAAGTGATATTGGTATTCCTTGGATTAAACCTGATGTCTTAGAATACCTTCGTGATGAGAAGAAACACCCTGCCCACTATATTTTTGTCCCGATAGCTTTTATTAGTGAGCATATTGAGGTTCTTTTTGATAATGATGTGGAGTGTAAGGAGATTTGTCATGAGCTTGGTGTGGCCTATCACCGTCCTCCTATGCCAAATAGCGATTCTCGTTTGATTAAAGCACTTCTTTCAACCACTCAGTCTCATATAGACGGTGACTATCGTTACTATCAACCTCAACTAGAGACTTTTGATGAGTTGGAAGCCCCTTCAAACACAGGACAGATTTTAGAAGAGGAAGAAGATATTCAGATGCCGGATTTCGTCAAAAAATTGATTGCTAAAAAAGGTCGAGAGAATGTCAAGATGCCATATCTAGTTAAGAAAATGCTTGAAAAGAAGTATGGAAAAAAATATGATTAAGTAACTAAATATGACAGTAATAGGGAGTGTTTGATGTGAGCGATTTCTTGTTAAAAAGTATATACTATCAGAAACGAAAGAATAGAGGTTATTATATGAAATCAGCAGTTTATACAAAAGCTGGGCAGGTTGGTCTAGAAGAAATTGATCGTCCGCAAATCGTGGCAGCAGATGATGCCATTATCAAGATAGTACGTACTTGTGTTTGTGGCTCTGATCTTTGGAGTTACCGCAATCCAGAAATCGAAGAGGGACATAGAAATAGCGGTCATGAGGCTATCGGAATTGTCCAAGAAGTGGGCGAGGAAGTTACTACAGTAAAACCAGGTGACTTTGTCATTGCCCCTTTCACACACGGTTGTGGTCAGTGTGATGCCTGTCGTGCTGGTTTTGACGGTTCTTGTGATAACCACCCGAGCAATAACTGGTCTGGTGGCGTTCAGGCTGAGTATATCCGTTTCCACTTTGCTAACTGGGCCCTTGCCAAAATTCCTGGCCAACCATCTGATTATACAGAAGCTATGCTCAAATCCTTCTTGACGTTAGCAGATGTTATGCCGACAGGTTACCATGCGGCACGTGTGGCTAATGTGCAAAAGGGTGACAAGGTGGTCGTTATCGGAGATGGGGCTGTTGGTCAATGTGCTGTCATCGCAGCTAAGATGCGTGGTGCTTCACAAATTGTCCTTATGAGTCGTCACGAAGATCGTCAAAAAATGGCTTTGGAGTCAGGTGTGACTGCAGTTGTTGCTGAACGTGGCGAAAAAGGCATTGCCAAAGTCTGTGAAATCCTCGGGGGAGGAGCAGATGCAGCTCTCGAGTGTGTCGGTACAGAAGCAGCGGTAGATCAAGCCCTTGGAGTCCTTCACAATGGTGGCCGAATGGGATTTGTTGGTGTTCCGCACTATGAAAATCGTGCCATTGGGTCAACCTTTGGACAAAATACAACGATTGGTGGCGGACCAGCCTCGGTCACAACCTATGATAAACAATTTTTGTTAAAAGCTGTTCTTGATGGCGATATCAATCCAGGCCGAGTCTTTACGACAAGTTATAAATTGGAAGATATTAATCAGGCCTATAAAGATATGGATGAACGCAAG
>CAKQBM010000170.1 GCA_934216185.1 uncultured Streptococcus sp.
GTCCACCATTGAGAGAGTTTTCAACACCACCTAAATTTTGCCAGACCATACCTCGCTCAAAGGCATAGCGAGCCGTTTCATACCAAGTTAAAATTGGTGCATTGTAACGTTTAAAATCATCATCCATACCAGCATATAGATTGACAGAGGTAGTACCAAATTCCAAACTCAAAGTAGCCGCTAACGGAATGTTTGATTTTCCCATATTCATATATCCCTGCAAGAAATCTATTTCCTCTACCAAACGCTCTTTTTCCTTCTTCTGTGCCTCTACTTTTGAAGTTCGAGTCGACTCAGTAAACGCCTCTTCCAACGCTTTGTTTTTAGCTAACTGTTCTTCTAATTCTCTTAAACGCTTAGAAACATCCAAATTCGTTAGCGTGATATAGGAATCTTCTTTGAAGTTATCTAATAATTTTCTATAATAAGCTTCGTTTCTTAAATGAATCTCTTTTCGCTTCTCAGTTTTTTTCATCAACTCCGAAAATGAATCTAATAGTTCCAGTCCACCATATTGAATCTCAAGCCCTTTGTTTCGCGCTGTTCGGATAGCTTGCCTCGTTGATTTAGAAAGTTTATCTTCTTCAAAATTTTCCTTATATATTTTCGCCTGAATACGAGGCTGAATAGTGTCATCCATCTCAGTTGTCTGCCCAGACCACTTCACTCCTAATTGCCCTAAAATCTCAACAATAGCAAGACTTTCAGGATATTCTCTTTTATCTTGATTGACCAAATGTTGAGATAGACAAATACTTGGATCGAAAGTCACAAAAACCGCTCTCTTACTGCGAGCATAAGACTTAATAGACTGCAGAACAAACTTTAAAAGTTCTGTATCCATGTAATCCAATATGGGACCTCTTGGAATATAAAACATTTTATACCCCAAAGGTAGAGACTTTATGAGAATACTAGCCACAGCCAGTAAGTTCTCCCCTTCATAGACACCAATTCTCTCATGATTCCAATCAGATTTCACTTTTTCCCAAGCACTGCTTTGTAATACATTAGCTAATTCATGTTCTTTGACAAACTGATCATATTCTAATGTGGGAATGCCAATTTGATAACGGTACATTTCCTACTCTCTTTCCTCCAGTATCTTATTACTATTCTACTACTTTCGTTTGAAAAGTCTAGTGAAAACATATTTTATTTTAGTTCTACTCCCCCTATGCTGAAGTTCAAACTAAGTCAATCTCTCTTCTAATTCGAAATCAATCGGTAGGGTTGCTAAAAATCTTTCCAATTGTTTTTCCCAGTAGTACCATTCGTGAGTTCCAGCGCTATGGCTATAAGTCACATCAAAGCCCAGTTTTTTGAGGTTTTTCACTGCCAGATTATTAGCTTCGTACAAGAAATCCTGCTCGCCACACCAAGCCCACAGCTTGGTCTTTTTGTCCGATTTTTTAGCCAGACTTTCTAGAGAATAAGGACTAGTTGTCCAATCTTTAATCTCCCCAAACACACCTCTCCAGTAAGCTGGTGTCCCCAAATATTGGCTCTCAGGAGAAAAATCTTGAAAACTAAGGGCACCCGAAAAACTAGCTGCATGAGAGAAACGATTTGTAGCAAGAGCCAATTTGAAACAGCCATAGCCTCCCATGGAGAGACCAGCGATAAAGGTCTTTTCACGCTTACTGGTCATATTAGGGAAGAAGCGTTTCAGAACCTGTGGCAATTCCTCTGCTAGAGCTGAGTAATAGTCAAAACCATACTGGGTATCGGTATACCAACCATTGCTGGTATTAGGCATAACAACGATGAGATTGGTTCCTCGAAGCAAGCGTTCTACATTGGTCCGCTTGAGCCAACTATTATGATTGCCAGACATCCCGTGCAAGAGGTACAAGACGGGAATATCTTTACACTCTGGTTCTTCCACTCGATTGGCATCAGGGTAGAGGACATTAACCCCCCACTCCATATCCAAAACTTGTGAATAATACTCGATTTTCATTACTGCCATATTTTTTCCTCTATTTTTCTATAAGAAAAAGCCGAAATTCGACTTTCTCTCTGTTTATTTCAACAATTATTTCGCTTCCATCACCACTGGTAAAATAGCTGGACGACGTTTGGTTTGGTCAAAGAGGTACTTGGTCAGATTATCACGAACCTTCCCTTTAAGATCTGCCCAGTCAAAGTCATCTCCTTGCAGATAGTCTTCTACCGTTTGGTTAATCAATTCTGAACTTTCACGGAGAATATCGCGGCTCTTCTTGAGATAAACAAATCCACGCGTGTGAACACGAGCCTTGGCCACAATTTTCTTCTCACGACGGTTAACAGTGATTGCGACGATGAAAATACCGTCCTCTGACAAGACCTTACGGTCACGAAGAACCACATTTCCAACATCACCAATGGCATTCCCGTCAATCAAGACATCCCCTGCTGAAACCGCTCCAGCTGGGACAAAGTCTCCATTCTCATAAGCCATGCTGGTTCCTTTTTTAGGGATAAAAATGCGTTCTGGCAACATCCCAACTGCCATAGCAGCCTTAGCATGAGCATCCAACTCGCGGTATTCCCCTTGAATCGGGAAGAGATACTTGGGTTGCAAGAGATTAATCATCAATTGCAAGTCACGCGCATTTCCATGCCCTGACACACGCAAGCTTTGAGTAATCAGTTTGACAACCCCGCCAGCTTGGTAAATCATATTTTCCACACGCGCCATAACTGCTTCTTTGGCGATAGATGGAGTGGTTACGATATAGACTAGATCACCGTCCTTGATTTCCACATAACGGTGACGACCAATCGACATCTTGCGAAGACCGTTGATAGGCTCACCCATACGGCCTGTCTCAAGGATGATCAACTCATGGTCTTCAAAGCGAGACATATCTTTTGGCTTAATCAAAAGACTCTCGTTAGCTAGAGACAATTTTTTAAGGCGAATAGCAGTACGGACAATATTTTCAATATCGAATCCTGTCAAGACCACACGACGGCCTGTTGCATCCGCAGCGTCAAACACCTGCTGGATACGAGAGAGGTTGCTAGCTACTGCTGCGACGATAATACGACCCTCCCAGTCTGCAATGGTTTGAGTGATCTCGTCCCCAACTTCACTTTCGCTAGCCACTTGGATATTACTATCTGCATTAGCTGAGTCACTGAGCAGAGCTAGAACTCCATCACGACCGATTTCTGCCAAACGAGCGAAGTCTGTCGCATAGGATTCACTAGCTGTCTGGTCAAATTTGAAGTCACCTGTATAAACGATGCTACCTTCAGCCGTCTTCAAGACCACACCCAGACTCTCTGGGATAGAGTGGGTCGTACGGAAGAAGGACACCACAGTCCCGCCAAAATCAATCTCCGTATCCTCATCGATAACATGAAAATCATTGAATTTCTTAACTGTGTCATTTCCTTTGACAAAGAGTTTGGCCAACTCAATGGTCAGCTCAGACCCAAATACAGGCACCTTGGCTTCAGCCAAGAGATAAGGCAGTGCACCAATAGCATCCGCATGTCCGTGGGTCAAGAAGACTCCAGCGATACGGTCGCTATTTTCAAAAAGGTAGTCCATATTGGGAATGACTACATCCACCCCTAGTTGTTCATTTTCAGGGTATTTCAGACCTGCATCCAAAACGAAAATAGACCCATCGATTTCAGCGATATACATATTTTTCCCGTTTTCACGGACACCACCAAGTGTTGTTAAACTGATATTACTCATTTTTCCTCCGAAAGCTTAATTTATCTTGATTATAGGGTTG
>CAKQBM010000171.1 GCA_934216185.1 uncultured Streptococcus sp.
TCTTTTACTGCAACTTTAGAAGAAAAATTCTTACTGACATTTCCCATCAATAAATACAAATCAGCCAAAAGATATGTTGTTCTATACGTCTTACATTGCTTTATCGTATCTGTGATTTTAGTAATAGCCTCTTCAGTATTATTCTGCAACCATAGATAGCGACAAACATTATAATTAAATTTAATAGAAAGGTTTAATTCTTCGATTGTGTTTAACTTGAGTTGATTTACTTGACACTCTAACTTTTCTCGAATTTCATTAAAGCTCTCTAAATCTTCAATATCATAATAAAAATTAAATAGAGTATTTGAAACTTGAAGGTAGAACAGGTCAGTTACATTTAACTGAGACAGTACCTTCTCCAATCTTGCCACAGCCTCCTCTTGTTGCCCATAGAAATAAAAATCTATAAGAGATTTTATCCACTCCATATAAAACTTATCTACTAGAGACAAGCGATGTACCTTTACACTCTCTAACTCATATATATATTTTAAAGACTCATAATTTCTATTTGTGAGAAATGACTGGGCTAACTTCTTAAACTCTGATAGCTCATCAATCTCTTCTACAATCTGCTCATTAAAAAAATAATCTATACTAACTTTTAACTTCTTAGACAGAGCATATAAAAAGTCTGCTCCTGGAGTAAATTCTCCATTCTCTAATCGACTAATCTGTCCCTGTTTACATATCCCCTCAGCCAATTCTCGCTGAGACATTTTTAATTCTTTTCGTCTATTTTTTAATCTTGTTGCTAATAATGTACCCACGTTTGCATTTTCCTTTTCTATTCGATTTCAATTTCAATTGTAACATGATTAAATTTTAAATACAAATTAATAAACCAAAAGATACAAATTATATATAAGCAATGACTAGATAGGTTATTTTTGAAAACCTATCCCTTCTTCTTTTGAGATTTTCTTACTCAAACGATTGATAAACTTATTCACTTTAAATGGATTAGATATTAGACTATCATGTTTAAATTTTGTTATTGATATATTTAACAGACCAGAAATAATCTTTTACAACATATCAAATTCAGGGGAACAATAACGATTTTCCCCATTTTTTAGGCTATCTATTTCATAACAATCAATTCATTTTGTCACATACCTTAGCCCGAAACATCCACACCAAATCTTTTTGAAAGCGGTTTAAAGCTTTGTACTTGCTTTCTGAGTTCATAGATCTGAAACTTAACCTCATTTGTCCAATTCCATAATAAAAATAAGGACATTCTAACAAAGGAAGTCCTTATTTTTCCTATTTAATTTGGTCAAAATTATTTTATCCTTTTACTAACATTCATTCTCTTACTAAATCATACTCTTTATCAATAACCCTCTTTTAAAGTATGTCCGTAAGTTTGAATAATTTGTTGTATATCTTTATGCCTTAGTAATCTTGAAACAGCCCATATATCAACACCTTTTGCTAATAAATATGAACCGTAAATATGCCTTCCTGCTGTTGCTATCATGGTTTGACTACCTATCCCAAGTTCGGAGAAAAATACTTTCAAGCATTTATTCAATCCATAATTTGTAGAAAGTTTATACCTTCTATCACAAAAGACCAAATCATATTTCTTTAATTCTTCACGATTATAAAGAACCTTATCTTGTTCCTCTTTCAATCCATCCAATACAGATATTAAATCTTCATCAATAAAAATTTCTCTTATGGAAGTATTCGTTTTTTGAGGAACAAAATTTGTCGATTTCTAGCAAATCTTCCATACGTTTTTATAGTTTGTCTTTCTGAAAAATAATATTTTCTATTTTATAATTCACCTTCTAATTCTCTTATAATCGAGTATAAAGATTCTTTCGTTTTGGGAACAGATTCCTTCAATATACCTTCTACAATTTTAAAATTTAAGTTGGAATAATTATGATAAATAAAATTTCTAAAACCTTTTATCTGAATCCAGTTTATCCTATCTGAATACTTCTGTTTTACTTCCTCTGACAATTTGCCTAACGATAACTGTTCTCCTGCTTGTCCTAAATTCATAGCGATAGAATCAACTACCATATCATCATCTAAAGGTAAATTATATCTTCTTGCTTTATACAAAACAGCAACAGCCTTATCAAGATATAAAACCATATCCTTCAAATATGCTATATCAGTTTCAAGAGATTGACTTCTCATAAATAACCTCTCTATCATTCAAAAAATTTTTCTTGACTAACTTCCCAATATTTGTTTTTGGAGAAAGTAAATCACTAACCAATAGAATATCTATATTACCATCAAAAATAGTCAAAAGTCTACCATATACATCAAAATATATAGAATCATCCTCTAACTCCAAAGCAATATCAACATCACTTTTTCCATCAGCTTCGCCCCTAGCATAAGAGCCAAATAGATAAATTTTAGATAAATCATATTGTTTAGCCACAGGAACAATTTTTTCCTTTATCTGATCTATTGTATAAACCATAGCTTCTATCCTTTTTTATATTGTCAATACATTACAATCATATCCCTATTAAATAAAGGCTTTAAATTTAAACTTGTAACTTCTTCTCTAATGCTTGTGCCAAAACTTCTGAATAGTTAATCTTTTCTCGATCAGCAAGACGAACTAGCCATTCAGGAACAGTCACATTTTTCCTAATCGCCTTGTTACTTCTCACAAAAGGCGCAGGATCTACTTGAATCATTGATACAAAACCATCTGAAACTTCAATCTTAAAAATATCACTTGGTATAGGCAATGCTATTCCTTCGTCAATATAGGAAGCTAAAACATTTTCAAGCATTTCACGAGCATTTTTCATTGCTTCCTCAATATTTTTTCCTTCTGTACCCCCACCAAATTCTGGAAATTCTACCCAATATCCTGTTCCTTCTTTATGAAATATAGCTGGATATGTTTTTAACATTCTACTACCTCCGATGTAAAAAAGACTTAGGAATGTAAAACTTACAACCCTAAATCTTTGAGAATCTTTCTTTCCAATCCCTTTCCCAAATCTTCATTTCCATGGACTGGAATCGTAACAAGATAAGAAAAACCCTCTTTCTTAAAATGATGATGACTTCCTCTTTGACGAACTTCAACCCATCCATTCTCAAGAGCTAGTTTCACCATTTCTTTTCCTGTAAGTGGCATATATAGTCGTTACCTCCTTACACTTATTCATTTACCATTATACACATTATGCGTATATTTGTCAAACTAAAACAAATATTTATCAATAACTACAAAACAAAATAGACCAGCTTCCTGATCTACTTTATTCTATATTCATTGACTTTTGGTCAAATTTTGGTCACACTTTGGTCAAAGATTCCAAAAATACTAACCTATTTTAAAAAAACTAAATTGTGATGATTGCCCATAAACAAACACTTTGAATATTCTTTATGCTTCTTTACGCTTCTTATTATGCCCCCTGCCGGAATCGAACCAGCAACTACTCCTTAGGAGGGAGTTGTTATATCCATTGAACTAAGGGAGCTAGATAAAAACTCTGCCGAAAAGCAGAGTTTTTTAGTCGAATTAACGACGGATTTCTTTGATACGAGCTGCTTTACCTTGAAGAGCACGCAAGTAGTACAATTTCGCACGACGTACTTTACCGTAACGAACAACTTCGATTTTTTCAACACGTGGAGTGTGGATTGGGAAGATACGCTCAACACCTACACCGTTAGAGATTTTACGAACTGTGTAGTTTTCTGAGATGCCAGCACCTTTACGTGCGATAACAAC
>CAKQBM010000172.1 GCA_934216185.1 uncultured Streptococcus sp.
TTCAGTTCCTTCAAGAACTGCTACTGCTGAGTTTGTTGTACCTAAGTCAATACCGATAATTTTAGACATGTGTTTTTCTCCTTAAATTTTATATTCTTTCTTTTTGATATTTCCCTTAAGTGGTGGGGACGTGAGCAACTCCCTTCGGGATTTCATCACTTATTTTTGAGCCTATTGTCTCAAAAATCCCCTGTTTCAGTAGCAAAAGCTACTGAAACTTTCACCACGGCGGGCAATATCTTCCTTGCAAGCCTCCGGCTTGCTTTTTATCTTTCTTCATAGTTTATTGTCGTTTCGGACAGAGAGTTAGAAACGATTCTCATCTGAGATTTTGATATCAAATTCAATAATATCCCAAGAAAACAGCCACCTTTTTATTGCTTTCAAAAGTTTATAGCTAGGATTTTCAACGTTATGTAACACAGCATATGTACTTCGATTTTTACCTAAATACAGATAAGGATTGCCGTTATATTCTCCTAATGATCGTAAATATTTCAATCTTTTCTTTTCTGTACGCGCAACCTTTTTTATATGATTAGGTCTATTTAATTGCCACTTCTCATACTGTGGTTTAAAAAATAAATTTTTAATCCAACCCCAAAACAAGCGTAAAAGTGGTAATATTAAAATCATAAAAACAAGAATAACAATTAACAACCCTAGTGTCATCTTTAAACCATAATCATTGATAAATTGCTGAACATTTTGGTAAATATGATCTAATTTTTCCATGTTTAATCTTCATCTCTAATTATAAACTACTACCATAGCCGGTCTTAGGATGCGGTCATGGAGTTTGTAGCCTTTTTGGAAGACTTGGGCGATGGTATCTGCCGGGTGTTCATCGTCTGCTGGGAGAGTTTGGATAGCCATATGGTAGTTATGGTCAAATTCACCGTCAGCTGCGATTTCTTCGATTCCTTCTTCTTTCAAAGCGTGAATCAAGCTTTCTTGCACCATTTCCAAGCCCTTCTTCACATCATCTGTCAAACCTTCAACTGCGAGTGCACGCTCAAGGTTGTCCAAAGAAGGGAGAATCGCTTTTGCCAAGTCTTGGCTACGATAACGTTGCAAGTTTTGACGCTCTTCATTGGCACGGCGTTGGATATTTTGCATTTCCGCATGAGCACGAAGGTATTTGTTTTCAAATTCATCTGCACGTTCATTTGCCAAGTCCAATTCAGATTTCTCAGGAGTTGTTTCTTCAACTGTTTCCACAACTTCCTCTTCTTGAACTTCTTCTACTTCTTCATTTTTTATATCTTGGGCCATTTTCGCCTCCTTTAATGATTTCAATCTTAATGTACTTCGTAATGATTACTGCTGAGGTAGCGGTAAAAATCTGTCAACTTCATAGTCAAAACACGGTTGACCACATTGACTTGGTTGATTAGCTGTTGGTAATCCAGATTGACCGGACCGATAATGGCTAGAATTCCAACTCCCCGATAAGGAATGAGAAACTTGCTACTAATCACCGCTAGGTCAGCTAGACAGGACTCTTGACTGTCTGCAACACGGATATTTTGCATCTGATCTTCACGCAACCCCTCACGAATCTCCAGAGCCACCTTTTGCGGTTGGTCAAAGAACTGATAGGCTGCTAGATTGGCAAATTTCAAGAGATTGACCTTGCCTGCCACCACGATGTTTTCGTCGAACATTTCCTTAAAGATATGTTCAAAGAGATCGATCACATTATCCGTTGTTGTAAAGTAACGCTGGATAATCTGCGGAATCTCCGTCCGAATCTTGTAGTGAATATCTAGAACGGTGTGGCCGAGGAAACGTTCCTGAATGATGCTCTTCAGTTTCAGCAAATCCTCCTGCAAAAAGTTCCTTGGAATCAGAAACTGACTGGTAACCGTTCGCGACTCGTCTAGGGTAAATACTGCCAAGGCTGTATGTTGTCCTAAAATAACGATATCAAAGGCTGTCAACCGTTGCCTGCTTGGCTCAACATCTAGCGCTACAACTGTGCAGCCACTTAAGTCTGTCAAGACATTAGCAGCCTCTTGCAGAATATCCTCCAATTTGAAAAATTCCTGATCAAAGGCTTTGACAATCTCGTAAACCTCATTTTCAGCCAATCGGTCAAAATCCAGTGAGTGTTTCACATAGTACTGAAAACCAGCAACACTTGGCATCCTACCACTTGAAGTATGAGCCTTTTCAAGCAAACCTTGCTTTTCTAGAGCCGCCATGTCATTACGAATGGTTGCACTGCTAGAGTTAATAGACTCTTGCAAGGCTTTGGATCCGACAGGTTCGTGCGTTTTGGTAAAGATGTCAATAATCAGATTTAGAATATCCTGCTGACGTTCTGTAACCATCTCATCACTCCTCTCTGTCTGATCAATTAGCACTCAATACACTTAAGTGCTAACTTATGATTCTATTATACACCCTTAGAAGAGAATGTCAAGACAAAAACTCAAAAAATTAGCACTCTTTTACCAAGAGTGCTAAAAATCAGTCTAAAGACCTAGAGCTTTACCTTCCATCTACTCGGTATTTCTTTTTAAGTCTGAAAAAACCATGGATTAGATAAGAAATCATTAAAGCATATAAAAGAAAAATAATAAAGAAAGATATAGAAAGCTCTTCTTTAAATAAACTCATACAAACAACAAGGCCACCTAAGAAAGTAGCTGTACAGGAACGAAGTCTAGATTGCATAACTTCCCATCTGAGTCTCTTACTCATATAGACTTGATCCTCTGAAAGCATATCAGAAGCCGATTTACGAAGAATCGAACAAAAACCTGTTTCTATCAATTCCCAACCTCTATTTCTAAAATCTTGCAGTTCATGCTTATATTTTTTAATAAATCTAGAATCATAGATACAGTAGATGACATCGTCTGGTTGACATTGGTCAAAATAGAAAAAACCAAAACGACTCGTTCTATACCTCCAACCTTTCAAATTCATCTCATGTAAATATTCTTCCTTCTTGTCCAAATCAAGAATAGTAAAAATCCGAAATTGCTTTTTATTTATCATGACTTCCCCTCCAATTTTGAACATACTTACCCTATCATAAATCTGATAATTCCTTCTTTTTATGCCATAACTTCCAGCTAATATAGGCAACTATTAACAAAAGGATCAAAGATAAGAAAATATCTAGCCCGACCGCAAGTAAACCCCATAGACCATACGCATTACTTTTATTGAGCAGCTTAAGTAAGAATGGTATATGTATGGCTAGCAAAAGTAAAACAGGTACTAATCGCAGTCTTAAAATGCGATTAACCATAGCTAACTTCCCAGCAGCGTCATTATAGATTTCAAATTCTGCATTCGATTCAATTTCAGAATGTGCTTTTCTAAAATAGGAAAAACTATTAAAGTCTGTAATATGCTCCCAGCCACAGTCTTTAAATAGTTGTAAATAGGAGGATCTCTCTGATTTTTCCATTGGATAAAAATCCAACTGATAAGACACTTGCTCAGACTGACATTTTTCAAATGTATACTTAACTACAAACAATAAGATAGAATAGCTTACTTTTCTAAGTTTCCAGCCCTTAGCATGCATTTCTCTAAAGTATAGAGCCTCCCTCTCATAATCCGCAATTGTAAAAATTCGATAAACAATTTTCTTTTCCATCATCTTTCCTCCCGACTGTTTCTATAGAGCCGTTCAATACGCTTCAATTCAATATCTAAGACTTTTCGTCCCAAGTCTGT
>CAKQBM010000173.1 GCA_934216185.1 uncultured Streptococcus sp.
GATAGAAGGGACGACCCTCACTAATATTCAATGTCGTTTTTTTTGTTCCAACATGAATGACTTTACCTTTTTCTTCTGTATATTCTATTTTGGGTTCAGATTGGTGTTCTATAAGCTCCCCTGTTTCCTTATTCAAATCATAAGTAAGTGTAACTATTGATTTTTTACCATTGTGTGATTTATCTTCTGATATTACTTCATAAGTATCCCCACCATTTAAATTTTTATCTTCAACATATATGGTAGCAGATGGAATATCTTCTGTTATTACTATTGGTTTCGTACCAATCCTAATGATTTTCTTGCCCGATACATCATTTTTTTCAATCCTCTTACCACGTTCTAATGTATTATCCGCTTCATAAACGATATCTGTTTTTAAATCCTTAGAATTACCTGTTAAACTTTTATCAGATGTGTTTGTTGAGCTATTTACAACGCTCTCCTCTGTTGAAATATCAATAGCAGATGAGACTGGTTCAATATTTATATTTTCTATTAATTTGCCAGAAGTTTCAAAATCTGTTGGAATAGTATAAGTAATCGTTGCCTTAACTGTAAATTTTTTCCCTGTATCAATTAGTTCATTACCTTTTTGAATTTTTATAGGTACATCTTTATATACAACTTTAGGCTTCACACCTATTTCAATAATTCCGTATTCTAGCTCCTGTTTTTTAATTATTTTTTTAGTTATTATTTGATGCCCATCCAGTGGGGCAATTGTATAGAAATTTCGTTCCTCAATAATTAAAGGTTTTCCATTTTTCGATACTATTTTTTCTCCACTTTCAAGCTTAGGATTAGGAATATAATGATACTTCATTATCTCATCTCGAGATTCTACAGTAGAACCAGCTGGAACTTTAACTATTTCTATTGGATACTTATCAACAACTTCTCGTATAGGCTCAGAATAACCAATTACCCTTTGAACATGTTCCATTTTTACGAATTTTTTTGCTTTTTCAACTGCTCTATGAGATACATTGTCATATTCGTATTCTATTTCACTTATTCTTTCATACCAGTCCATTCTATAGGATAAACTAGGCATTTCAGTACCAGGTACTGTTTCATCAGCAACATAAAGTGTATTGTTTACTGGTTCCGTATGTATTGCTTTTTTTGTTCCAACATGGATGATTTTACCTTTTTTTCCACTGTCTGTTAGAACTGGTTCTGATTGAATGTCAGTTACCTCTCCAGTTGTTGAATTTACTTTGTAGGTATGAGTAAGGGTAGATATTTTTCCATTATGAGTGCTATCTAAAGATTCTTCTCTTGTAGTCCCCCCTTCTAATTCCTTATCCTCTTGATAGGTAATAATAGGCGGAATTTCTTCCACAACGGTTGTTGGTTTTGTCCCAATTGTAATAATTTTCTTTCCTGTTGAGGTAATTACTTCATTTCTTTTTCCAAGTTCAATGCTATCGTCTGCTTTATATTCAACTTCAGCTGATTGAGCTTCTGTTAAGTCTAACTTTGGTGTAGAAACGAGATGATTCGTATCAGTGTCTACAGTAGTTGCTTCTACCTTGGGTTGAACTACTTCACCAGCTGGGACATTTTGATTTTCCGCATGGACACCAATCACTTCACTGGCGCGTACGACTGGCGCATTAGATACAGCTCCTATAAAAAACTGCCCAATCAAAACAGATGCAACGCCAACACTGAACTTCCTAATGGAAAACTTCTGATGTTTTTCAAATTTCATTTGTGTATTACTACCTTTTGTTATAAGATTTCTTTACTATTCATGTAGTTTTAGAGTTAAAAAATACCTAGATTAGGTATTATAAGATGAATAATATCCCGTACTATTTTACTCCTTTTAAGCCTTTAAATCAAGCTGGTTATATATATGATTAAAATTGTAGATAAAAATGATTTGATGATTTTGACAGGATACTCTTTAAGTCAGTGTAAACAAATTGATTCGTAAAGCTAAAAGTCAGCTAGTATCAGAAGGATTTTCTTGGTATAACAATAAACGCGTTGGGCGTGTTCCTATCAAAACTATTGAGGAAATTCTTGGCTTTCAGTTAGCACAAAAAAATGATATAATTAATGATGTACTTCAAAATGCTGATCTACATCATGAAGGAGAACAGCAATGACAGTTACAAAACAAAAAAATGGAAAATGGGTTGTTGATATTAGTGATGGCTTCAGTCCTTTAACAGGTAAACGTATCCGACACCGTAAAAAAGGGTTTAAAACTAGAAAAGAAGCTGAAGACTATGAAGCAAATTATAGACTCTACCATCTTCATCAGTTCAAACCTAAAAATACTTTAAGTATAGACTATCTCTACTCTTTAGTACGTCATGAAGACCAACTTAGAGGCAATAAAAGAGGGACAATTGATACACAAGAATCGTACTATACTCAATACATTTCTAAATTTTTCGCTGATACTGATATGAAACTTGTTTCCATCAATGAGTCAAAGAATATCGTGACTGGCTCATTCAAACACCTAGTATAAAAGGGGGGACACTATCCAATAGCCACATCAATCAACAAATGATATTTCTTCACAAATTATTTGATGTCGCTATCGCAAAACGATTCAGAATAGACAATCCTTGTAATTCACTCAAACGATTACCACAACAACATACAGAAATGTCCTATTATACACCGGAAGAATTTAAGACATTTGATAGTTACTTTACAGAAGAAGAATACCGCTATCAATTGCTTTATAGAATACTGATGTTCACCGGTGCACGTTTAGGAGAGGCGCTAGCACTTACTTGGAAAAATATAAATCTTACGGAGAATTATATTGATATCATACATAGTGCTTATTATCGAAATAATAAGGTTCATATCGGAAGAGTAAAGACAAACCAATCTAGAAGACGAATTTACATCCATGATGCTTTTGCAAAGGAATTGAAACAATGGAAAGAGAAGTAAGGATATCTTCTTTCAAAATTCACAGATAATCTCGAAAGTTTGTAGATATTTCAAGGCTCTCCAGAAATTCTAACATCATCGAATGTCACCAACTTCAAAACTAGATTTCAAAAACGTCTTCCTGAAAATCTAAAAATGATTCGGAATCATGACTTTAGACATTCACACGCCGCTTTCTTAATCAATGAAGGTCTAAGAAATGGGGAAAGAAAAGATTATATCTTTTTCACCCTCATGAAACGTTTAGGACACTCATCGATAAACACAACTATCAATGTTTACTCCCACCTTTTTCCATCTCATCAAAAAGCAATTGCTAATGCTTTTGATAATTTCTAAAAAAGTGGTCACTTTTGGTCACGATTAAAAAAATAAAAAGGCTTACCCCTTGATACGAAAGGAAACTATAAAACACCATGATGAACATGCAAAACATGATGCGTCAAGCACAAAAACTTCAAAAACAAATGGAACAAAGCCAAGCTGAACTTGCTGCTATGCAATTTGTTGGCAAATCTGCTCAAGACCTTGTCCAAGCGACCTTAACTGGTGACAAAAAAGTTGTCAGCATCGACTTCAATCCAGCTGTCGTTGACCCAGAAGACCTTGAAACTCTTTCTGATATGACTGTTCAAGCCATCAACTCAGCTCTTGAACAAATCGATGAAACGACTAAGAAAAAACTAGGTGCTTTCGCTG
>CAKQBM010000174.1 GCA_934216185.1 uncultured Streptococcus sp.
ATTACCGCCAAAACCACAAAGGAGGATTTAAAAATGGCTAAAAAAGTCGAAAAACTTGTAAAATTGCAAATCCCTGCTGGTAAAGCTACACCAGCTCCACCGGTTGGACCTGCTCTTGGTCAAGCTGGTATCAACATCATGGGATTCACAAAAGAGTTCAACGCTCGTACAGCTGACCAAGCTGGTATGATTATTCCAGTTGTTATCTCAGTTTACGAAGATAAATCATTTACTTTCATCACTAAAACACCACCAGCTGCTGTTCTTTTGAAAAAAGCTGCAGGTGTTGAAAAAGGATCAGGTACACCTAACAAAACTAAAGTTGCTACAGTTACTCGTGCGCAAGTACAAGAAATTGCAGAAACTAAGATGCCAGATTTGAACGCAGCAAACGTAGAGTCTGCAATGCGTATGATCGAAGGTACTGCTCGTTCTATGGGATTCACTGTTGTTGACTAATCAATAACACAGTAGAAAATCTCACAGTAGTCTATTAGTTGCTTTTCATACTAGGCAAGTGACTGATGCTTGTACTTGGGTACAGCAAGGGAACTTAACGACGTAGGAAAAGAATCTAATAGACTGATAACCCGCAAGACTTCATCATTTCGAGAAGTGACGTGGGAGATGAAAATCGATTGAACCACTTACAAGGAGAATAGAAAATGGCTAAAAAAAGCAAACAACTTCGTGCTGCACTTGAGAAAATCGACAGCACAAAAGCATACAGCGTAGAAGAAGCTGTAGCACTTGCAAAAGAAACTAACTTTGCAAAATTTGACGCAACTGTAGAAGTTGCTTACAACTTGAACATCGACGTTAAAAAAGCTGACCAACAAATCCGTGGAGCAATGGTATTGCCAAACGGTACTGGTAAAACTTCACGCGTTCTTGTTTTCGCACGTGGTGCAAAAGCTGAAGAAGCAAAAGCTGCTGGTGCAGACTTTGTTGGTGAAGATGACCTTGTTGCTAAAATCAACGACGGTTGGTTGGACTTCGACGTAGTTATCGCTACACCTGACATGATGGCTCTTGTTGGACGTCTTGGACGTGTCCTTGGACCACGTAACTTGATGCCAAATCCTAAAACTGGTACTGTAACTATGGATGTTGCTAAAGCAGTTGAAGAGTCTAAAGGTGGTAAAATCACTTACCGTGCTGACCGTGCAGGTAACGTTCAAGCAATCATCGGTAAAGTATCATTTGAAGCTGAAAAATTGGTTGAAAACTTCAAAGCTTTCAACGAAACAATCCAAAAAGCAAAACCAGCTACAGCTAAAGGAACTTACGTAACAAACTTGACTATCACAACTACTCAAGGTGTTGGTATCAAAGTTGACGTAAACTCACTTTAATCAGCAGTTTATACAGAGAAAACGAGTACGAAAGTGCTCGTTTTTTTAGGTACGACGACATGTCGTTTATCTGAGGGGTAAGTCCTTTGTGGGTACTATCTACTAGTGAACCTGTTAGCGATTCCAAAGCCTGACTATCGTGAGGTAGCGGGGAGAGGAAGGGATAGAGAAATCGTAGCTCTACGAACAGAAAGGTGGAGGTTCGTATAATGGATGAAGATGAGAGCAATTCCAAAGTACAAAAATAGTCGTAACCTGAATGTGTAAATGATGGGAGGAGTTGAATTGGAACTAGAGAGGTAATAATAAATTTATACTCTTCGAAAATCAAATTCAAACAACGTCAACGTCGCCTTGCCGTACTCAAGTACAGCCTGCGGCTAGTTTCCTAGTTTGCTCTTTGATTTTCATTGAGTATTATACTATAGTCATGGTGGTTTGTATGCTTTTGATTCTAGTTTATCAAATAATAGATTAGAATTGTCAGATAATATCATTTTATGTTATAATGAAGAAAAAACAGAGGTGTTCAAATGTCAGAAGCAGGTCATAAATTTTTAGCAAAACTGGGAAAAAAACGCTTACGTCCAGGTGGAAAACGTGCCACAGATTGGTTAATTGCAGAAGGAGGATTTTCAAAAGAAAAAAGAATACTAGAGGTTGCGTGTAATAGGGGAACTACAGCAATTGAGTTGGCACAGCGTTTTGGTTGTAAGATAACTGCTGTTGATATGGATGGTCAAGCTTTAGAAGTGGCTAAAAAATCTGCTGAAATGGCAGGTGTTGCTCATTTAATCAGTTTTGAAAGAGCGAATGCAATGAAACTTCCTTATGAAGATGCTAGCTTTGATATTGTTATAAATGAAGCTATGCTGACTATGCAAACCGATCAAGCTAAGAAAAAATGTGTAATGGAATATCTAAGGGTTTTAAAACCTGAAGGTCTTCTCCTGACACATGATGTGCTTCTTAAGGAAGCTAAAGAGTCTGTCAGACAGGAATTGTCGCAAGCAATTCATGTAAATGTAGGTCCTTTAACTCAAGATGGTTGGGAACAGGTGATGATAGAATCGGGTTATTGTGATGTGAAAGTATTGACTGGTGAAATGACATTAATGAAATTATCGGGTATGATTTATGACGAAGGTTGGCTGGGAACCTTGAAAATTTGTGTAAATGCTTGTAAAAAGGAGAATAGAAAGCAGTTTTTAACTATGTATAAAATGTTTAATAAGAATAAACAGAACTTGGGCTTTATTGCTATGGCTAGTCATAAATCGTCAAATCGTTAGATAATCATTGAAGTTAACTTTTCCTTTTTTCTTTCTTAAAAAATATGCTATAATAGAGAGTAAAAACTTTGAAAGAAAGAAAAAGATGAATTTAAAAGATTATATTGCAACAATTGAAAATTATCCTAAGGAAGGCATCACCTTCCGTGATATTAGTCCTTTGATGGCTGATGGAAATGCTTATAGCTACGCTGTTCGTGAAATTGTTCAGTATGCTACTGACAAGAAAATAGACATGATTGTAGGTCCTGAGGCTCGTGGTTTTATCGTGGGCTGTCCAGTTGCCTTTGAGTTGGGAATTGGTTTCGCGCCTGTTCGTAAGCCAGGTAAATTGCCACGCGAAGTCATTTCTGCTGACTATGAAAAAGAGTACGGTGTTGATACCTTGACTATGCATGCTGATGCCATCAAGCCAGGTCAACGTGTTCTTATCGTAGATGACCTCTTGGCAACAGGTGGAACTGTTAAGGCAACTATCGAAATGATTGAAAAACTTGGTGGTGTTGTAGCAGGTTGTGCCTTTCTTGTTGAATTGGATGAATTGAACGGCCGTGAAAAAATCGGTGACTACGATTACAAAGTTCTCATGCATTATTAATGAAAAACAGTCCCTAGGGCTGTTTTCTCTACATTAGGATATAAAAATAGACTATAGCTAGTTAGAGAAAAACTATAATTGAAAACTATATCTTCTTGCAGTATAATAAAAGGACTAAGTGTTTGAGATTTAGTTTCATACTCAATGAAAATCAAAGAGCAAACTAGGAAACTAGCCGCAGGTTGCTCAAAGTACAGCTTTGAGGTTGCAGATAAAACTGACGAAGTCAGCTCAAAACACTGTTTTGAGGTTGCAGATAGAACTGACGAAGTCAGCTCAAAACACTGTTTTGAGGTTGCAGATAGAACTGACGAAGTCAGCTCAAAACACTGTTTTGAGGTTGCAGATAGAACTGACGAAGTCAGCTCAAAACACT
>CAKQBM010000175.1 GCA_934216185.1 uncultured Streptococcus sp.
TTTCTCCTTTATGTTAGTTTTTATAACACAGGTTTATTTTACCAAAATAGTGGAAATTTGTAAAGTTAATTGAATTTTGAGAATGAAAGTTTATAAACTTTCGTCATAAAAAAACAAAGGATTTCTGTCTTTCATACAGTCCTCCCTTGTTTTTATGCGATTTGTTGACTAAGAAACATCTACAAAATAAGCCTAGACTCATTTTATGTGCTTTTCTAAATCCTTTTGATACTGAGCATTCGATTCCAGTTTTTCCTTTTGCCACTTTTTGAAGGCCGCATCATACTCTTTAGTTGTCACAATATCATTTTGAAGTTGCATACCTTTAAAAATAAATGGATCCCCCTTAATACCGACCTGTGAATAAGCTTTGGTAAATGGAACAGTACGACTAACCATAGGAGAGCCACCTGAAGAAGCAACTGGAATAAGAAGTGAACTATCAGTAACCCAAGCCTGTGCTTTGGCATACTTTTCGTACCGTTTATCAAGATTACTTGTCTCAGATGCCGCATCATCCAAGAGCTTCTTGTATTCATCCAAGCCAACTTTCGCCACAACTTCAGGATCCTTGCCCTTTGTTATACCTAGATGTTTCAAGGCAGAACCCTTCTTAGCATCTAAAATATTGAGATAGGTTGCTGGATCTTGATAATCTGGTCCCCAACCAGTTCCGTTCAAATCATAATCTTTTTGGGTTGGAACTTTAGCTTGAGAAGTAATACTTTCCTTCTCATTATCCGTCATTTGAAGAACATCTATAATGACATTCTCAGTTCCCAATGTTTCTTCAATCGATTGTTTTAATGAATTTGTCTGTTGAACTGCAACTACATCTGTCTGTTCTACTGGTACATCCAAATGAATCGGGAAACTTACTCCCTTAGCTTGCAATTCTGACTTCGCTTTTTCAAATGCAGACTTGGCCTTTGTTGGATTGTAAATTGTATCTTTGCCATCTGTGAGAGTCACATCTTTCCACTGTTCTCCATATTTCAGTAGTTCATCCTGAGCCAGCTGTCCGAAGGTCTTCCCAGCTACTTGAACATAGTTATCTGGCACTAGACTATTACGAATAATCTTATCCGCACCCTCTTCACCGTTTAATTGAGCTGTATAGGCGTGGCGATTAAATGCAAAATTAAGAGCCTGACGGAAGTTCTTATTGAGAAGAGCTTCTTTTGTTGATGTTTTTTGTGACTCATCTGTTTTAGCTGTTTTATTGTAAGACTGGCGGTTTACGTTCACAGTGAGGTAGTAGCTTGTTGCCTCTTGTGGACTATAGACAATCTTATCTCCGTACTCTTTCTTAGTTGATTCGAAGTTTGAGCTTGCTGGAAAGAGACGAGCAGTGGTATAGGCACCTTGTGTAAAGCTACGAATTAAGGATTCTTGATCTGAACCATCATAGAATGTCAATTTTACATTATCAATCTTGACATTGTCCTTATCCCAATAGTTAGGATTTTTTTCATATTCAATCACAGATTTAGAAATCAAAGATTTCAAAAAATATGGGCCATTGTAAAGAATACTTGATGGAGTTGGCGCTCCGTAATCCTTGCCTGTTGCATTCAAAAATTCTTCATTTACAGGAAGCATGGTTGCAGTGGTTACTTTAGAGTTCCAAAAACTTTCCGGTTGATTAAGCGTATATTCTACTGTATAATCATCAAGAGCTTTCACACCTACAGTTGAGAAATCGTTTGTCTCACCACTAACATAAGCCTCTAATCCTTTGATAGATTTCTCAACCAAAGAAAGACCATCGGACTTTCCATCTGCTGCATGTTTCAGACCTGTGACAAAATCCTGAGCCTTAACTTCCGCATACTCTTCTCCTTCTGAAGTATACCACTTCACACCTTTACGAAGTTTGTAAGTATAAGTCAAGCCATCTTTAGAAACTGACCAATCCTCTGCTAGAGAAGGAATGAGATTCCCATATTTATCATTCTCTAAAAGACCGTCGACAACATTACCTATTACGTCAGAAGTTGAACTTTTACTTGTAACGCTATAATCCAAGGATGATGGATCAACGGCATAAACATAAGAAAATGTTTTGGGAGCGTTTGCATTCTTTTCACTTTTCCCACAAGCTGCCAAAAGAAGGGCCACACTCAAGGTCACTCCTGCTCCTAAAAGCCACTTTTTCGATTGCATAAATAATCTCCTTCAAAATAGTATTTTCACTATTATACCCTATTTTTTTATAAATGCAAGACTTCTTGTAGAATTTGTTAGAAAATTCTAACAAATGTTTTTAAAAGAGTTTTTACACAACTTTTAGTAAAAAGAAGCTGGGCAAAAAGTCTTGAAAATAAAAAACGCATACTATCAGGTCTTGAAAAGCCTTGGTACTATGCATTTTATTGTGGGAAGATTTACTTCATTTTCTCCTGAAGTCGAGTTTTTGCCCAATCTCTCTCATTTTAGTCAGTCATTTCCACACAGAAAGCATCCCATGGAGCTAAGATTTGTTTTTCAAAGACTTCTTGAGCTAGGGTGTTTTCAATCAAGACCGATTTGACATTTCCTCCTACGGTCAAGTCTTGCTCTTCATTAGACAAGTTAGCCACAACTAGGAAACGACGGTCCCCATCTTTACGGATATAGGCAAAGACCTTGTCAGCAGTTTCAAGCAATTCAAAGTCAGCTCGAATCAGCCAGCTGTTTTCCTTACGGATTTGAACCAGCTTCTGATAGGTATAGAAAATAGAATCTGGATTTGCCAGCGCTTCTTGAACGTTGATTGCTTGATAGTTTGGATTAACCTCCAACCAAGGCTGACCTGTTGAGAAACCAGCGTTTTTGCTTTCGTCCCATTGCATAGGGGTACGGGCATTGTCACGTCCAATGACACGGATACTATCCATAATTTCTTGCATCGGAACGCCTTTTTCAAGAGCTTCACGCGCATAGTTGAGAGATTCAATATCTTCTACTTGGTCCAGCGTTTCAAACGGATAGTTGGTCATGCCAATTTCCTCACCTTGGTAGATATAAGGTGTCCCTCTCATGAGATGAAGCAAGATGGCAAAGGCTTTGGCAGATTTTTCGCGGTATTCTTGGTCATTTCCCCAGATTGAGACGATACGAGGGAGGTCATGATTGTTCCAAAAAAGCGAATTCCAGCCGTCCTCAACTCCTAACTCTGTCTGCCATTTGTTGAAAATCTCTTTTAACTTAGCAATATTCAGCTCTTTTTGATAGTGCCATTTAGGCTGACCTTCCTGATACTGAAGACCGATATGTTCAAACTGGAAGACCATAGACAACTCTTGCCCTTTTGGATCCGAGTAGAGCTTAGCAATTTCTGGCGTTGCTCCCCAGGTCTCTCCCACTGTCAAGAGATTCTTATCTCCAAAGGTTGCCTGATTCATCTCCTTGAGATAAGGGTGGAGCATAGGACCATTATTAACTACTTTCTCATCAGGAATTTTACCAATCATATCAATGACATCCATACGGAAACCACCAATGCCTTTATCAATCCAGAAATTCATCATCTCGTAAATTTTCTGGCGCAGTTTTTCATTTTCCCAGTTGAGATCCGGCTGTTTCTTGCTGAAAAAGTGGAGATAGTATTGACCTGACTTTTCATC
>CAKQBM010000176.1 GCA_934216185.1 uncultured Streptococcus sp.
ACCAAAATCATAATCTTGGTGCCAGCTATTGCTTTTGTAAAACGATATAAAATATAGGTCACAATCAAAATATCAAACAAATTGATGGCAATGCTCCAAGGACTAGAAAACAAGCTAGTCCAATATTGCAGGTTGGATAATTGTTGAAAGTTCATCTGCTGTCTCCTCTCTGTCCAAACACGTTCCTTTCTATTATACCATTTTTCTGGCATTTTTTTCCCTATCCTACTTCATTTTAAATTAAAGAAAAAATATGATAAAATAAACTGACTAGAAAAAACAAAGGAGAAACCATGTCTCAACTATATGATATTACCATTGTAGGTGGTGGTCCTGTCGGTCTTTTTGCAGCCTTTTATGCCCACCTACGCCAAGCCAAGGTCCAAATCATTGACTCTCTTCCCCAGCTAGGTGGACAGCCTGCTATTCTCTATCCTGAAAAGGAAATCCTAGATGTCCCAGGCTTTCCAAACCTGACTGGAGAAGAGTTGACTAACCGTCTAATCGAGCAATTAAACGGCTTTGATACCCCTATTCATCTCAATGAAACGGTTCTTGAGATTGAAAAACAAGAAGAAGGCTTTGCCATTACCACTTCTAAAGGAAGTCACCTATCTAAAACTGTTATCATCGCAATGGGTGGCGGTGCCTTCAAACCACGTCCTCTGGAGCTAGAAGGCGTTGAAGGCTATGAAAATATCCACTACCACGTTTCCAACATCCAGCAATATGCTGGTAAGAAAGTGACGATTCTTGGTGGAGGAGACTCGGCTGTGGATTGGGCTTTGGCTTTTGAAAAAATTTCACCAACTACCCTTGTCCACCGCAGAGATAATTTCCGCGCCTTGGAACACAGTGTCCAAGCCTTGCAAGAATCATCTGTAACCATCAAGACACCATTCATCCCTAGCCAACTCCTTGGAGATGGAAAAACGCTCGATAAACTTGAAATCACAAAAGTCAAATCTGATGAAACCGAAACGATTGACCTAGACCACCTATTTGTCAACTATGGTTTTAAATCTTCTGTCGGTAACCTTAAAAATTGGGGTCTGGACCTCAACCGCCACAAGATTATCGTCAACAGCAAACAAGAATCCAGCCAAGCAGGTATTTATGCTATCGGTGACTGCTGCTACTATGACGGAAAAATTGATCTGATTGCGACAGGACTGGGCGAAGCACCAACTGCTGTCAACAATGCCATTAATTACATTGACCCTGAACAAAAAGTGCAACCAAAACACTCAACCAGTTTATAAAAAAGAACCACGAGTCACATAGGATTCGTGGTTTTATAGTTCATATACAATCTGGTTAGCTCATACCTTTCCCCTTCTTTTTCAAAAATCAAAAATGTCCTATCAAATTGATAGAGCATGTGATATAATAACGATGGCACTAACGATACGCCTTGGAAAAGGAGATATTACAGATGCTAGAACTTCTCAAAATAGTACTTATCGCAGTCATCGAGAGTATCATCTCATGGCTGATGACTCGTTGGTTAGACGATCACTTCGACAAGTAACTTTCCTGGTTAGTGCTATCTAACCCAGAAAAAATCCCCTTGGTATTGCAGTACCGAGGGGATTTCTGTTTTAACACTAAAATGCTAGAACTTCTCAATTCTTATTTATTATCTCACATGTTCTGTTCAATTGTCAAGAAAGAGGTGTTTTATGTCTTTATAGTTCATCGGCTAATTTATTTATCTTTCTGAGTCTATGGTTGACACCACTTTTGGTCAGAGGAGTGCTGAGGCTATCTGCCAACTGCTGGATAGAGTAGTCTGGGTGCTGAATCCGCAGCTGCGCCACTTCCTGCAAATCTACTGGCAAATTCTCTAGTCCCATGATATCTTTGATTTTGCTGATATTATTGATGGTCTTCATACTGGCAGAAACTGTCCGAGCGATATTAGCTGTCTCGGCATTATTGGCCCGATTGAGGTCGTTACGAGTTTCTCGCAAAATCTTAACCCGCTCAAAATCATCACGCGCCTGCATGGCTCCGATGACAATCAAGAAGTCCATAATATCTTCAGCACGCTGGAGATAGGTCACAGCTCCCTTCTTGCGCTCAAGTACCTTAGCATCTAGTAAAAATTGCTGGAGAAGAGAGGCAATCCCTTGCGCGTGGTCCAGATAAACAGAACTGATTTCCAACTGGTACTTGCCTGACTCAGGGTCACGAATGCTTCCATTTGCCAAGAAAGCTCCACAGAGATAGGCACGGCCTGCTTCCTCATCCGATAAAATTGCCCCATCAATGCCTGTTTCCAGACCAAAGAAGGAGTCGGCCAAGTGCAAATCACTCAATAAATCCTGCACCTTTTCATCCGTAAAAACGGTATAGACTCGATTCTTGCGAAGATTGCTTCTCTGATGGTGTCGAATCTCAGACTTAATCTCATAAAAATGGAGAAAGGACTCATAGAGGTGACGAGCCAGTTTGGCATTTTCTGTCACGACTGACAAGGTCAAGCCTGAAGTTGAGAGACCAATGCTACCAGACATCTTGATAATGGCAGATAATTCATGCCGGCTCAGATGGTGTTGACCTAAGATTTCTTCTTTTACTGCTACTGTGAAACTCATTTTCTCACCTGTATAATCCGCATCAACTCATCCACAATCAAATCCCCATCGTGGAAGGCACCACCATTTTCCAGACGAAGGAAGTTGGATGAAATCACGCGCGGAACTTGCTTACAAAGGCCAGAAAAATCATGGTCCACCTGGACCAAGTATTCATCAAAACGGTTGGAATTCATGTATTCCTGAGGCACTTTTTCGATATTTACCAAGACAGTATCGATAAAAGGTCGGCCAAGGTGACGATGCAAGACCTCCACGTGGTCACTATCTGTAAAGTGTTCTGTCTCCCCACGTTGGGTCATGATATTGCAAACATAGGCGATTTCTGCCTTGGTTTCCAAAAGCGCCTGCCCGATTTCCTTAATCACGATATTGGGCAAAATAGAGGTAAATAGAGAACCAGGTCCGAGGACAATCATGTCACTTTCAAGAATGGTCTGGACTACTCGACGGCTAGCCAGAGGCGTATCATCGTTGAGGGTATTGGTCACATAGACATGGTCAATCATGCCTGGATGGTCTGCAATATGACTCTCTCCAGCCACTTCTGTCCCATCCTGAAAGACTGCATGAAGGGTCAAAGGATGGTCACTTGAAGGATAAATCTTCCCAGTTGTGTGGAAAAATTTGCTCAGCAACTGCATGGCATTATAGGTCGAACCCTGCATCTCTGACAGACCAGCGATAATGAGATTTCCCAATGGATGGCCAGCAAAGGCTCCGGCATCCTCAGAAAAGCGATACTGAAAGACTTTCTCATAAAACTTAGGCATATCCGACATGGCCACAAGGACATTACGAAGATCACCTGGCGGTGTCAATTGCTGCATATTTTTTCGGAGTTCACCTGATGAACCACCATCATCCGCCACCGTTACGATAGCAGCGATTTCCACATCTTTTTCCCGCAGACTTTTTAGAATGACAGGAATCCCAGTTCCTCCACCAATCACCGTTATCTTTGGTTTTCTCATGAACGGTTTACCGTTTCCTTTCTTCGGTCTTT
>CAKQBM010000177.1 GCA_934216185.1 uncultured Streptococcus sp.
GCCTTATCCATAGCTTCGATTTCACGAGCTGATTTTAATGTTATCATCTTTTCTCCTAGTTTCTAATTAATTTTAACAGTCACATTTGCTTTTGAAACAATCTGATGACCATGATAAATATCGTAATCAATAATAGCTGATCGTCTCGTATGGTGGATAATACGTGCTTGAATGCGCAGTATATCATCTATCTGAACAGCCTGCAAAAAGTAGATCAGCATTTGTTCGATGATGAGATTGCGACCACTATTCACAACTAAATCTTGAGTCATATGAGTCAGTATCTCTGCCAATACACCATTAGCCAAAACTCCGTTTTTCTCAAGCATAAAGGGTTCCACTGTAATGACGACTTCATCATGGTGATACGAGAGTTTTTGACCAATCTGCTCAGAAAAAGTTGGTAGAGCCGAAACTTGGGAACGACTCATCTTCTCCATGACATCTCGTCGTGTCACAACTCCAAGCAAGGTTTGATTATTCCGAACAACTGGTACCATTTCAAAGTCTTCAGCAATCATCCGTTGACTCACATTGGCAATATTTGTCGATAATCCAACTAAAAATAGACTACGAGACATGACCTTATCAATTGTGGTGCTTGGTGACTTATCACCAGCGTCTCTCATGGTTACAACTCCAACAACAACCTGATGTTGGTTAATAACTGGAAAACGACTGCTTCGATTCTTACGCACCAAGTCCAAATAATCTTTAACAGTGTCAGTCTCTCTCAGAAAACCATATTCATGACTTGGACGATAAAGTTTCTCAACTGTCAAAATATCAGTCTTGATTTGGACGTTTGACAAGGCTTTATTGATCATGGTCGCAACGGTAAAGGTATCATGCTTACTTCTTAGAACAGGAATCCCTTTTTGATTGGCCAGTTTAAGCACATCATCATGAACCTGAAATCCCCCTGTAACCAGAACTGCATTTTCATTTTCCAAGGCTAACAACTGAATACGGGTTCGGTCTCCGACAATCAAGAGTCCCCCGTCATGAAGGTAAGACAAGATATTTTGTTCAGTCATGGCACCGATTGAAAACTTACTAAATTCTCTCTCTAAACCTTCTTGCCCAGCTAAAACCTCAGACGAAGTTACTTCTGCAATTTCTGCATATGTTAATCTTTCGATAGCAACTTTCTTCGATTTGACGCGAATTGTTCCACTACGGGGACGAGTCTCCACAATTCCACGGTTTTCAGCTTCCTTGATGGCTCGATAAGCAGTTCCATCACTGACTCCCAGATGATTGGAAATACTACGAACACTGACCCTTTTCCCAACAGGTAATTCTTCCAAATAGCTTAGAATTTCTTGGTGTTTACTCATTGAATTCTCCTTTTACATACCGAAATTCAAGATAATCCCGCATTTTCCTTGTATAGCGATCACTGCCTTTAAACTGACGGAACAAACTAAATCTAGACTTAAGAGCAACTTTTTGACTAGCTTCATTTTCTAGATGGGTAATGATGGATAATTGTTTTAAGTCAAATTCTTCAAAAGACAGCTGACAAATTTTTCTAACAACCTCTGTCATAAAGCCTTGCGACCAAGCATCTTTTCTCAAAAAATAGCCAAGCTCAGCTTCTTTTTTGATTTCATCTAACTTTTCAAACTTAACAGAACCAATCATTTTTTCAGTTTTCTTGTCACAAATAGCCCATACTCCCAAAGGGGATTTCATAAAGTAATTCGCTAATGCATATTGACTTTCTTCCAGACTTGCCTGAGTTGGGAAAATAAATTGTAAATTTTCAGGATTTGAGGCTATCTCATGGAAGTCTTGACTATCACTAAAAAAGAAAGGACGCAAATACAAGCGATCCGTTTCAAAAAAAGAAAACATTGCTAATTTGGTCCAAATATTCATAAACACCTCTACGGTTTAATCCTCAACAAGTGTAATATCAGCTCCTAGATTACGTAATTTTTCAATAATATCAGAATAACCACGTAAGATAAACTCGATATTTGTAATTTCAGTTTGCCCCTCGGCCATCAAGCCAGCAATAACCAAAGCTGCACCAGCTCTCAAGTCGGTCGCTTTAACACTGGCTCCACGCAAATTACGTCCACCCGTGTACAAAATATGACCATTTGTTGTCGAAATATCCGCATCCATCTTTGCTAGTTCAAAAACATGATTTACACGTTTTTCGTAAATCGTATCGACAATTGTACCACGACCATTCGCTCTTAGTAAAAGTGGGGTAAGCGGTTGTTGCAAATCAGTTGCAAAGCCTGGGTAAGGAGCTGTCTTAATATTGATTGCTTTCAAATTAGACTGTTCCTCGACAAAAATGCTGTCTTCAGATACAGTCATTCTCACTCCCATTTCTTCCAACTTAGCAATAAATCCTTCCAGGTGTTCGTAAAGAACATTATTTATACGAATCCCCTTTCCGACTGCAGCAGCTAAAGAAATATATGTTCCAGCTTCGATACGGTCTGGAATCACCTGATGACGGGTTCCATGTAATCTTTCAACACCATCAATAATGATGATATTAGTTCCTGCACCGCGGATATGGGCTCCCATATTATTCAAGAGGGTAGCTACATCAATAATTTCAGGTTCACGGGCTGCATTTTCAATAATAGTACGACCATTCGCTTTAACCGCAGCAATCATCGTATTAATCGTCGCACCCACACTAACGGTATCCATGTAAATACTGGCGCCATGGAGTCCTGTATCTTTGGCAGATAACTTCATGTTATCTCCCTCATAGCTAACAGTAGCACCCATAGCTTCAAAAGCCTTGAGGTGTAGGTCAATTGGACGAGGACCAAGATCACATCCTCCCGGTAAACCAACTGTCGCTTCAGCAAAACGGCCTAAGAGGCTCCCATAAAAATAGTAAGATGCACGAAGACTGTTAATTTTCCCATAAGGCATTGGAATATTTTGAACACCTCTTGGATCAATCTCCAAGACATCGTCATAACGCTTAACAGTAGCTCCCATCAATTCCATAATTTCGACAAGACTTGCTACATCCGAAATATCTGGAACGCAATCCAAAATCACCACATCATCAGACAAGATAATAGCTGGAATTAAGGCCACAACACTATTTTTAGCACCACTAATAGTGATTGCACCTTGTAGTGGTAATCCACCATTGATAACAATTTTTCTCATTCTAAGTTTTCAATACTCTTTCAAGATTTCTAATAAGGTCTTTAAAATAAAGTATATCATAAATTTATCCTTTTTTCCATCCTTTTCAATTTTATTGGATAAATCAGAGTTGACGAGTTAGTAACTGAATTACTGATACTCAATGAAAATCAAAGACCAAGCTAGGAAGCTAGCCGCAGACCGCTCAAAACACTGTTTTGAGGTTGTAGATAAGACTGACAAAGTCAGTCACATATATACGGCAAGGCGACGCTGACGTGGTTTGAAGAGATTTTCGAAGAGTATTACACCTCAGATATACGACATGCCCGTCGTAATCGAGTAGGGGATAATCTCTAGCCCCTCTCACACCACCGTACGTGCCGTTCGGCATACGGCGGTTCAACTAA
>CAKQBM010000178.1 GCA_934216185.1 uncultured Streptococcus sp.
TTCCACATCAATCATAAAAATGTGGCGACTATCTTGACTGCTGAAACAGATAATCCTTTTGGCTATGGACGAATTGTTCGTAATGACAATGCTGAGGTTCTTCGCATTGTTGAGCAGAAGGATGCTACAGATTTTGAAAAGCAAATCAAGGAAATCAACACTGGAACTTACGTCTTTGACAACGAGCGTTTGTTTGAGGCTTTGAAAAATATCAATACCAACAACGCTCAAGGAGAATACTATATTACAGATGTCATTGGCATTTTCCGTGAAGCTGGTGAAAAAGTTGGCGCTTATACTTTGAAAGATTTTGATGAAAGTCTTGGGGTAAATGACCGTGTGGCACTTGCGACTGCTGAGTCGGTTATGCGTCGTCGCATCAATCATCAGCACATGGTCAATGGGGTCAGTTTTGTCAATCCAGAAGCGGCTTATATCGATATTGATGTTGAGATTGCTCCGGAAGTTCAAATCGAAGCCAATGTTACCTTGAAGGGGCAAACGAAAATTGGTCCTGAGACTGTTTTGACAAGCGGTACTTATGTAGTGGACAGCGTTATTGGAGCAGGAGCTGTTATTACCAACTCTATGATTGAGGAAAGCAGTATTGCAGACGGTGTAACTGTTGGGCCTTATGCCCACATTCGTCCAGGTTCAAGTCTGGCTGCCCAAGTCCATATTGGTAACTTTGTTGAGGTGAAAGGTTCTTCAATCGGTGAGAATACCAAGGCTGGTCATTTGACTTATATCGGAAACTGTGAAGTGGGTAGCCACGTTAATTTCGGTGCAGGAACTATTACAGTTAACTATGACGGCAAAAACAAATACAAGACAGTCATCGGTAACAATGTTTTTGTTGGCTCAAATTCAACCATTATTGCTCCAGTTGAGTTAGGTGACAATTCCCTCGTTGGTGCGGGTTCAACTATTACCAAAGACGTGCCAGCGGATGCGATTGCTATTGGTCGTGGTCGTCAGGTCAACAAAGATGAATATGCAACACGCCTTCCTCATCATCCTAAGAATCAGTAGGAGTCTGTCATGGAATTTGAAGAAAAAACGCTTAGCCGAAAAGAAATCTATCAAGGACCAATATTTAAACTGGTTCAAGATCAGGTTGAATTACCAGAAGGCAAGGGAACTGCCCAACGTGATTTGATTTTCCACAATGGAGCTGTCTGTGTTTTAGCCGTAACGGATGAGCAAAAACTCATTTTGGTCAAGCAGTACCGTAAAGCCATCGAGGCAGTCTCTTACGAAATTCCAGCTGGAAAATTGGAAGTAGGAGAAAACACAGATCCTGTAGCAGCTGCCCTCCGTGAATTAGAGGAAGAAACAGCCTATATAGGGAAGTTAGAACTCTTGTACGATTTTTACTCAGCCATTGGCTTTTGTAATGAGAAGTTAAAACTATACCTAGCAAGCGATTTGACGAAAGTGGAAAATCCGCGTCCGCAGGATGAAGATGAGACCTTGGAAGTCCTTGAAGTGAGCTTAGAGGAAGCCAAGGAATTAATCCAATCAGGTCATATCTGTGATGCCAAGACAATTATGGCTGTTCAATATTGGGAATTGCACAAAAAATAGAGGAGGTCAATATGGGTAAACCTTTATTAACGGATGAAATAATCGAAAGAGCTAATAGAGGCGAAAAAATTTCAGGTCCCCCTTTGCTAGATGATGAGGAGACTAAGATTTTACCAACCTCTGCTTCCCGTTTTGGTTATGCCAATCCTAAGGATCATGGATTTAGTCAGGAAACCTTGAAGATTCAGGTCGAACCGTCTATTCATAAAAGCCGTCGCATTGAAAATACTAAGAGAAATGTTTTCAATTCTAAGTTGAATAAAATCTTATTTGCAGTCATCTTTCTCTTGATTTTGCTTGTCTTAGCAATGAAACTTTTGTAATAGAAAAGGAATTGAAATGAAAATAGGAATTATTGCAGCTATGCCAGAAGAACTAGCTTATTTGGTCCAGCATTTAGACAATGCCCAGGAGCAAGTTATTTTAGGCAATACCTATCATACAGGAAACCTTGCCTCTCATGAAGTAGTTCTTGTAGAAAGTGGAATTGGTAAGGTCATGTCTGCTATGAGTGTGGCGATTTTGGCTGATCATTTCCAAGTGGATGCTGTGATTAATACGGGATCAGCTGGGGCAGTAGCAGAAGGTATTGCTGTTGGAGATGTTGTGATTGCTGACAAATTAGCCTATCATGATGTGGATGTCACAGCTTTTGGCTATGCTTATGGACAAATGGCGCAACAACCGCTTTATTTTGAATCAGATAAAACCTTTGTCGCCAAAATCCAAGAGAGTTTATCTCAATTGGACCAAAACTGGCATCTTGGTTTGATTGCCACAGGAGATAGTTTTGTTGCAGGAAATGATAAGATAGAAGCGATTAAGTCTCATTTCCCAGAAGTTTTAGCCGTTGAGATGGAGGGGGCAGCTATTGCTCAGGCAGCGCATGCCCTGAATCTTCCAGTCTTAGTCATCCGTGCTATGAGTGACAATGCCAACCATGAAGCAAACATCTCTTTTGATGAGTTTATTATCGAAGCTGGACGTCGCTCTGCCCAAGTCTTATTAGCCTTTTTGAAGGCTTTAGATTAAGCGAAAATTTGACAGTTTTTCTAGCTTATGATAAGATTTAAGTAAAGAAAAGCTAGAAAACGTTTCAGAGGATATTATGAGTATTGAAATGACCGTCAGTGAGATTGCAGAGGTCTTAGGATTATCTCGCCAAGCAATCAATAACCGTGTCAAAGAATTACCAGAAGAAGACACAGATAAAAATGACAAAGGGGTAACAGTCGTTACCAGAAGTGGCTTGATTAAGCTAGAAGAAATCTATAAAAAAACGATTTTTGAAGATGAACCTGTCAGTGAAGATGTCAAGCAACGTGAACTGATGGAGATTCTGGTTGATGAGAAGAATGCAGAAATTCTCCGTCTTTATGAACAATTAAAAGCCAAGGATCGTCAGTTATCAGAAAAAGACGAGCAGATGCGTATCAAAGACCGTCAGATTGCTGAGAAAGACAAACAACTCGATCAGCAGCAACAATTGACCCTTCAAGCCATGAAGGACCAAGAAAATCTTAAGCTAGAGTTGGACCAAGCAAAAGAAGAAGTTCAATCAACTAAGAAAGGCTTTTTTGCTCGCTTATTTGGAGGATAATCAAGGAGCTGTTTAGGTTAAATGCTAACCTGATGGCTTCTTTTGTTTCTAAATAGTATAGTTGCTCAAGTAATACTCAATGAAAATCAAAGAGCAAACTAGGAAACTAGCCGCAGGCTGCTCAAAACACTGTTTTGAGGTTGTGGATAGAACTGACGAAGTCAGTAACATATACCTACGGCAAGGCGAAGCTGACGCGGTTTGAAGAGATTTTCGAAGAGTATAAAATAACAGTATAGGAGAGGTAGAAAATGGAACGATTAGAAGATTACATT